>CALPON020000007.1 GCA_943325195.2 Sphingobacterium thalpophilum
GTATACAAAGGAACCGGTATCGGCTTGGCCATCTGCAAAAAAATTACAGAAAATCATGGGGGATTGATAATTGCTGAGTCACAGGCAAGCAAAGGTGCTGTCTTTCATGTCTATTTGCCGCTATAAAATTAATGATAGACTTGAAGGTGCTCTTCAGAAAAGCCCTTCTGTTTAAGCCAGACACGGCGGGTCTCTTCATTCGGTCGGACCCAGTAAGCATCAAAGCCAAGGGGTGCAGTAGCGCTGTAACCGTTTAAGGTCGGAAAGCCAACTTCTTGTCCTGCGAGCATACCGTCAATCTGCAGTATATACTGGAGGTGTTCAAGGGTGTCACTTTCATAGGACAGGATCGTCTCGGAATCTGTGGTCTTAATTTTTTCCACCAATTCCTTAACCCTTGTCTGCGCGCCTTGTTTCGAAACTTTGAAAACACTCCCCGGCACAATCCGATTATCCACTATGAGAAGCAACAGAAGCACTGGAAAAAGGAATTTACTCAGTTTAAACTTCCAAGTAAACAAACAATCAGAAACAAGGCTGAGTGCTGTTGCAAACAAGAGTATATCAATATTTATAATGCGCTGCAGGGCCCGCATAGATGCAAATCCCGGAAGAAGATGCAAAAGACGATAAAACGAAAACCCATCCATTTGAAGAAAAAACAGGAGCGTCACAGTAAGACTGAGCAGTGTCATGCTTTGCGCTCCGGACAATGGTAGCCAGGCTTTTTGCTTTCGCAGAAAACCATCACGGGTGGCCATGGCAAAGACAATGGCCAAAGATAAAAGCGCGATGCCTCCCGGGAAAATTTTAAAATCCCAAGAATAAGGCAGATCATTCCCGACATTCATCAAAGCATCCCAAAAGCAACTTCCACCTGTACTGAATAAGTATGAACTTAGGGTGGGGAGTGTTGTCATCACCTGCTCGTAGGGATACGGTTTTAGAGTATGGGCGCGCTCTATATAAGGCACCATAAGAATCAGCAGCAATGCTGCATTTACCAATAAAGAAACAGAGACTTGAAGCACCCAACGGGAGCTCTTAATGCGCATGCAGTAGGATTGCCAGCGGACAAGGACACCCCCTGTAAATAAAAATGCAAGAGGCACCACTAGCATAAAACCAAGGTAAATACCACAATACATTTGATACACCCAGCAGAAGAGGGAGAGAAATAAATACTTGACTTTTAGTTCTCGGTGATATAAAATTGCCGCCCAAAAGGACAGGGGTATCATAAAACGTGGAAAGGTTTGTGCATGTCCCAGTTGACTTTGCAAAGCAATGGAAAAGGCAAAGACTATGGCGCCAAGCACTGCTGCCATGGCGTGCTTCGTGAGATGCCGCAAAAAAAGATAAGCACAACTGTAATTGAGTAGGGCCATTAACAGGTACCACCATTGGAACGCAGACTCCCGGTCAGCTCCGCACATCCTGAAGAAGGCGTAGAAGGGCGCCGTTCCGAGCAGATTGTCAGAATAGGTAATAACATTCTTTTCCGGGTACATAAAGGGTGCGGACCAAAAGGAAGCTTCTTTTCCTGTAAAAAAGCGATAGGCATGTTCCAAGAGGTAATTATTAAACCGGGCGTCTCCCAAATCACCGGGAAAAAAAGAGAAGTCGGAACCCACCGCATTCAAAGCGATGAACCACATGCCTGCCACTAGTCCGGAAAGAAAAATCAGTCCTTCCCGCGCCCGCTGCTGCCGAAGCAAATTTATATACAGACGTTTAGCCAATTTTTAGAGTAACAATAGTAAGGTTCTTATTTTAAAGAATCCAGATCTTTGCGAAGCGATTTAAATAGACTCAAAAAAAAATCCACTCAAACCATGAGTGGATTTATAAAAACATGTTTAAACTGCTTAGTGAGGTGCTTTTTCATGTCCACCCTCGTGGCTTGCGCCTGCATCATGCGCAGCACCGCCGTGATGACCAGCGCGAAGCATTTCCTGCTGTTGCACATAAATTGGGTCCACACGCGTTTTTTTAGAAGCTCTGCCAGAATAGACACCTTCTGTCAGGATAACGAAAATTGCGTAGAACATCAGAACTGAATACATTGATAGAATCGCCCATTTAAAGAACTTTGCTTCATGTTTAAGGTGCATAAACCACATGACGATGGCCGCAGCCTTTACAATGGTCAGGCTAATAAAAAGAACTTTTAACCAAGTGGTTCCGCTCCAACCCTTTTCAGGTGCAAGGAAACCAATCACCAGTTCAAATAAAGTGATCAGTAACATCACCCAAAAAACACTCCATAATGTCTTACGGTTTTTCTTTCCCTCTTCTTCTCCGTGATTAGCCATCACTTCATACTGCGGGTAATTATCGTGGAATTCTGACATACGTTTTAATTTTTTATTGAAATATTTAGTTTACAACAAGTAGAAGAAGGTAAATACAAAGACCCACACAAGATCGACAAAGTGCCAGTAAAGACCTACTTTTTCAACCATCTCGTAATGGCCGCGCCGCTCATAAGTACCTTTGAGTACATTTAAGAAGATGATAAAGTTGAGCACAACACCACTAAATACGTGAGTTCCGTGGAAGCCGGTAATAAAGAAGAAATAATTCGCAAACTGAGGAACACCATATTCGTTGGTCGTCATATTCGCTCCATGCCAGATTTGCTTGATGTAGGTTCCTGTTGCAGGATCCCAGACACTACGCAATGCACCGTCATGTGTTCCGATAATGAAATGATACCACTCCCAGGCTTGTGATCCAACAAAGGCAAGTCCGCCAATGATGGTCCAAAACATCCAAGTAATAACACCCTTCCGGTCCATCCGGTGACCGGCTTCAACTGCCAATACCATGGTAACGGAAGACATAATGAGGATAAAAGTCATCAAACCCACATAAGCCAATGGAATATGCTGCTCAACAAAGGGAAAGTGGGTAAAAACGTTTTCCGCTTTTGGCCACACATCCGCGTATTTGTGACGGATAAAACCATAAGACACGAGTAATCCACCAAAGGTGAGCGCATCCGATACAAGAAAGAACCACATAAAGATCTTTCCATAGCTCAGGCGGAATGGTGATACTCCACCGTTCCAAGCTTCTTTTGAATCTATTTCTACAGAGTGTGACATAATCTAAAATTTCGATGCAATATTAACGATAATTATATAAAAACAAAAACAAATATACCCAGAGTAAATCCAAGAAATGCCAGTAAATGGCCGTTAATTCGATACCCAGTGTATCCTCAGCGGAATATTTTTTCAACAGGCTCTTCGTAAAGGTAACAATCAGGGAGATTACGCCACCGCTCATATGGGCTAAATGCACCAGGGCGATTAAATAGAGAAAGGAGCCGGAAGCGTTACTATACTTGCCTACGAAAAAGATTTGCTGAGCGGTTAACTGTTTCCAGCCTTCGATCTGTGTGAAGAAAAAAGCCAAACCCAATACCAGGGTCAGAAACAAATAAATACTCGTCATGCGGAGATTATTTTTTCTGATCGCCAATTGCGCCCCCAACATCGTCAAACTACTTGTAATGATGACGGCTGTGCTGAGAATAGCAATTCCCGGCAACTCAAAAACGAGCCAATTACCGTTATCCGCGCGAACGACATAGGCGCTGGTCAAGCCCGCAAATAACATAACAATGCTGACCATTCCCACATATAACAGTGGTTTCGCCGTCTTACGCCGGGCTAACCGAAGCTCTTCTTTCCGTTCTTTTGTATTTAATCTAACTGTATCCACTTTATTTCGTTTTTATGCTTTCGTCATTAATGCCACCTGCACCAGTGGCAGGTAAACAAGGGTAATTAAAAAAAGTTTCCGTGCCTGCTCATCTGTCGGAAGGCGGTAAAAATTCCAAGCCTGAAGTAACATCGCAAAGCCGCAGATCAGACAGGCCAGGGTGCTGAGCAGCCCCGTAAAGCCAAATGCAAAAGGAAGCACACTGACAATAATCAGAAAGACCGTGTAAATAAGGATTTGAAATTTTGAAAAATCATCCTTCCCGCCTCTTGATGGTAACAACTGAAAATTGGCGCGCGCATAATCTTCGCTGTTAAACCAGGCGAGTGCCCAGAAATGTGGAAACTGCCAGACAAACTGAATCATGAAGAGTAGCAGCGTAAAAAAACTTACACTGCCAAAGCCCTTGGTTGCCGCAACACCACCAATCATTGTCGGTAAGGCGCCTGGGAAAGCGCCTACAAAAACAGCGATGGGGCTGCGCTGCTTCAGCGGCGTGTAAACGACTGCATAGAGAATAATAGAAATAAAGCCGATGATGCCGCTCAGAGGATTGGTAAAGACCCAAAGTAAAATGGTGCCGGTTATACCAGAAAGACTGCAGAAAATAAGGGCTTCGACCGTGCCAAGGACTTCGGTGGGTAGCGGACGGAGACGCGTTCGTTCCATCAGTAGATCCAAGTCTTTTTCAATTATCTGATTAAAACCGTTGGCGGCACTGGTTACTAGCAATCCACCTGCTGCTAGGGCGAGTAATTCAGACCAGACAAACTGGGTGCAGACCGTCAGGTACGTAATAACGGCGGAGAAAACAACCAGACTCCCCAATCTGAATTTTGTCAGTTTGATGTACCCCGAAATTTTTGAATACGGAAGTGTATTTGAAACAATATTAGAAGCGCTGCTCTCCAAAACTGCAAAGTTAGCACATAAACAGATACCGCAGGCCTTTGGCAGACAATTTGCCGAAATGATTTTTAGCTGGCGCGGGGCAGGTCTATCTTTTGATGTCTTGAACAGGATGAAAAACCCGTAGAGAAGCCGAAAATGTTAATTTTAACATTTGTTACCCCTACGTCCCTAATTGTTAAATATATTTTTTACTTTTGCTCAACAATCATAATCTTATGAAACTTAACCTTCTACGTACAATTGGAGCTGGCCTTTCAGTCGCAGTTATTTTAACAAGCTGTGACGGACTCGGAAAAATGCTTAAAAAACAAAAAGATTTTAAGTACACCGTCACTCCCAATCCCATTGAAATGCATGGAGATAGCGTTCAATTTAGCGTAAGCGGAAAATTTAGCCCGAAATTATTCCAAAAGAAGGTCACTTTGACATTGACGCCGGTGATTAAATATGCCAATGGTGGCGAGAAAAAATTAAAACCGGTCATCTTAGTGGGTGAAAAAGCAATTGGGAGCGGTCAAAAGATTGCTTTCTCTACTGGCGGAAGTTTCAGCTATACCTCAGAGAAGTTTGCATTTGAACCAGCTATGCGCAATGCGACCGTTCAACTGACCGGCGAGGGAACTGTTAAATCCAAAACAAAAGCCTTTGAGCCGGTTAACCTGGCGGATGGCACAATGGCCACTTCCCTGCTAGTAAGAAATGATGAGAAGCCGCTATCTGCGACCGATAATTTCCAGAAATCGTATCCTGCTAATCAAAGCACGCATGTTTATTACGCGATGAATCAATCCAACGTTCGCCCGGGTGAAATGACTTCCCAGGAAATGAAGGATATTAAGAGTTTCATCGCTGCCAACTTGAGTTCGACCTGGTATGAATTCCAGGGAATCAATGTTTCCGCCTACGCCTCTCCAGATGGTGAGACGGATAAGAACGAAAACCTAGCAATCGATCGCGCTAAGTCCGCTTCTGCTGCAATGATGAGTGAATTCCAAAAGAATAAAGTTAAGACTGTTACTTTCGGTAAAACCAAGGACCAATTCAAAGTGGGTACCACCCGCGAAGATTGGGAAGGTTTTAAGTCGCTGATGGAAAAATCCGCTATGGCAGATAAAGACTTGATTCTTCGCGTTCTCACCATGTACACAGATGCTGATCAACGCCGTAAGGAAATTAAAAATCTTTCTAAAACGTACGAAGAACTCGCGAATAAAATACTTCCGCAACTTCGCCGTGCTGAAATCACCATGAATGTGATCAAAAAATCACGGACAGATGAGATGCTTTCACGTCTTGCGCTGTCCAATCCTGACAGTCTTTCAGTGGAAGAATTGTTATATGCTGCAACACTTACAACGGATCTGAATACAAAAACTCAAATCTATCGCAGCGCATCTAATAGTTTTGGTAGCGACTGGAGAACTTCTAACAACCTCGGCTGTATGCTGCTGGCGCAGAATAAAGTTAGCGAAGCGGCAGAAGCTTTTAAGCGTGCTGAAAAAGCAGCGCCATCACAGGCAGCAGTTGCCAATAACCTCGGTATCATTGAAGCACGTAATGGTAACTCTGCCGTTGCTATGGATTACTACAGAAAAGCTGGTGGTGCTCAGGAAACCAAATACAACATGGCCATCATCGAAGTCCGTCAGGGTAAATACACCGAAGCAGTGAGTGATTTCGGGAGCTACAATGGTCACAACAAAGCCTTAGCACAATTAATGTCTGGTAATGCTGGTCAGGCTAAAGAAACCCTGGATTCGAGTAACGAAAAAGATATGGCACACAGTCTGTATCTGAAAGCAGTTGCCGCTGCCCGCATGGGAAATACTGCAGATGCGATGACCAACCTGAAAGCAGCAATCGAAAAAGACAACAGCTTCAAAGCTTACGCGAAAGAAGATGTTGAATTCTTGAAAATGCGTGCTGACAATGGTTTCACTTCTTTGGTTAAGTAATTTTTTCTGACTTTATATTTTAGCCCTTCCAAACCGGAAGGGCTTTTTTTTGCCCTAACGGTTTGGAAGTCTTCTCCCCTGATTTGTCTGTATTCCGTATATTTGTGATAACCACATCTGCTGAAACATGCTACAAGAATCTGAACTTATCTTAACACCAGATCATAAACTTTATCACCTGAGAGTGGATGGTAATGACATAGCTGACAATATTGTCCTGGTGGGCGATCCGGGCAGAGTGCAGTTAGTCACATCTCTTTTCGACTCAACAGAAACCGCCATCGTCAACAGGGAATTCATTTCGCAAAGCGGTCAATTTGGCAACAAACGCATCACCGTGATTGGCACTGGTATTGGTACAGACAATATTGACATTGTGCTGAATGAATTGGACGCAGCAGTCAATATCGATTTGAAGACCCGGCAGGTAAAACAAAATAAAAAATCTCTGAACGTGTTTCGCATCGGCACCTGTGGCGCCTTGCAGGAAAATATACCCGTGGGTACATGCATTAGTAGTAGTCATGCACTCGGCTTTGACGGCTTGCTAAATTTTTATGCCTCTGCAACCTCCGTTTGCGAAGAGGGTCTTTCACAAGCCTTCTTGAAACAATGCGCCTGGCCGCACCGCCTCCCTTTTCCTTATGCCGTGGCGGCCGACCCTGAACTCTTAAGTGCTTTTTCAGCCGAAACCCTTTCCGGTATTACAGCCACTGCCCCGGGTTTTTATGCGCCGCAAGGCCGGCAAATTCGCCTGGCGGCAGAGATACAGGATTTCACAACACAGCTTTCAACGTTCAGATATCAAAACACAGCCATCCTTAATTTTGAGATGGAAACCAGTGCTTTGTATGGACTTGGAAGACTGCTCGGCCACCGCTGCTTAACCATCTGCCTAGTAATTGCCAACCGCAGCCGTGGTGAATTTCTTTCGGATTATGAGCCTTCCATGGCGCAATTAATTCGATTAACTTTAGACAAAATAACAGAACTGCCATGACGCGTCAGCAACTGATCAAACAGATTCGTGATAAAAAAACATTTCTCTGTGTGGGCCTCGATCCCGATGCGGAAAAACTTCCAAAAGACTTGTTGGAAGATGAAGATAATCCCATCTATGAATTTAATAAAGAAATTATTGACGCAACGGCAGATTACTGTGTGGCCTTTAAGCCCAACACTGCATTCTATGAAGCTTATGGGCTCAATGGCCTGAACAGTCTCGATAAGACCATTCATTACATCAAAACCAATTATCCCGATCACCTCGTGATTGCAGACGCCAAGCGTGGCGACATTGGCAATACCAGCGCTATGTATGCCCGCGCCTTCTTTAAGCGCTTTAAAGCAGATGCAATTACTGTGGCGCCTTATATGGGGAGAGATAGTATTAAACCTTTTCTGGACTTTGAAAACAAGTGGACCATTGTGCTGGGATTAACGAGTAATGAAGGTGCGTCTGATTTCCAGCAATTACTGGTGGATGGTCAACCACTCTATAAACATGTCATAAAAGCCTGCGCAAGCTGGGGCACTCCCGAGAACATGATGTTTGTGGTGGGTGCTACCAAAGCAGAGCAACTAGGGGAAATCCGGCAGTTGGTTCCAGATCATTTTCTACTCGTCCCCGGTGTCGGTGCCCAAGGAGGTGATTTAAAAGCGGTTTGCGAGCAAGGCCTGAATAAGGACATCGGGCTGCTGATTAATTCTAGCCGCGCCATTCTTTACGCTTCCTCCGGTGCAGATTTTGCGCAACGTGCGGGAGAAGAGGCGGCGAAAGTAGCAGCAGAAATGAGCATTTATTTTTAACAACAAATACCCTTATTAATTTACACCATGGAAGATATTAATAACGAACAACAACCCCATCTCGATATCGAATTAAGCGAAGAAGTCGCTGAAGGAATTTATTCCAACCTCGCAATCATCACGCATTCACAAAGTGAATTTGTAGTTGATTTTATTAAAATAATGCCGGGTGTTCCCAAGGCCCGCGTTAAAAGTCGTATTCTGCTGACGCCTCAGCACGCTAAACGCCTTGCCCGTGCCCTGGCTGATAATATTTCTAAGTTTGAGCAGATTCACGGAAAAATCAAGGATACCGAGACGGCATTGCCCATGAATTTCGGGGGACCAACTGCACAGGCCTAATAACCTGGAATTTGTTTTTTCTTGCGGCCGGCAACTACCGGCATTAATTTGTATTGCCTCAACAACAGAAGGTCCTAATCCGTACTTGTTGAAAAATCAGGGCAAACGCAAAGAAAGTCCTCATTATTTTTAGCACCAGATATACAGACACAGTGATGAACGAAGCACGCCTCCATTTTAAAATTGCAGATTTATTAAACCTTAACTCTAAAGATGTAACTGCCACGGTCCGTCTCCTCGACGAGGGTGGAACAGTTCCTTTTATTTCACGGTATCGGAAAGAAATGACCGGCAGTCTTGATGAAGTCCAGATTGCTCAAATTCGTGATGAAATCGAACGTCTGCGTCAACTCGAACAAAGGCGTGAAACCATTTTAAAATCCATTGAATCTCAGGGAAAATTAACGGAAGAGCTTCGCGATAAAATCACGGAAGCAGAAACGTTGAGTAAACTGGAAGATTTATATCTGCCTTATAAACCTAAACGTCGCACGAAAGCGACAGTAGCCAGGGAAAAGGGATTGGAACCCCTTGCTCAATTTATTTTTGCACAGGGACAACAGGACCCTCTGGCGGAAGCCGAAAAATACATTTCCCTTGAGAAAGAAGTCAACAGTGTGGAAGAAGCATTGCATGGTGCAAGGGACATTATAGCAGAAAATATGAGTGAAGATGCTGGCGTCCGAGAAACCATGCGTGAATTATTTAAGCGCACGGCCATCGTTAAAAGTCGGGTCATTAGAGGGAAAGAGGAAGAAGGTGAAAAATTTTCAGACTATTTTGAATGGGAGGAAAAACTAATGACTTGTCCTTCGCACCGCATGCTAGCAATGCGTCGTGGTGAAAAGGAAGATGTCTTGATACTAGACGTCACAGTAGATAATGAAGAGGCACAGCAGTTAATCGAACGGAAAATGCTGACAAGCCGAGGTGCCGCAGCGGATCAAATCCGAGAAGCCATTGCAGATGGGTACAAACGCTTACTACAGCCTGGAATTGAAGCGGAGATGCGCTTAATGACCAAACACTTGGCAGATGAAAAAGCGATTTCTGTTTTCGCTGATAACCTGCGTGAATTATTACTGGCCTCACCGCTGGGACAAAAAACAATCCTTGCTCTAGATCCTGGTTTTCGCTCTGGCTGTAAAGTAGTGGCGCTTAATCGGGAAGGAAAATTATTAGAAGAAACTGTCATTTATCCCCATGAACCTCAGCGGAAAGTGACGGAGGCAGAAATGGTGATTCTCGCTTTTTGCCAGCGTCACGGTATTGAAGCCATAGCAATTGGTAATGGGACCGCTTCGCGGGAGACTGAACAATTTGTGCGTAACATCGATGTCCTTCCCAAATCGATTCCGGTCATAGTAGTGAGTGAAGCCGGTGCTTCTGTTTATTCCGCTTCGGATGTGGCCCGAGAAGAGTTTCCTGATAAGGATGTAACCGTTCGGGGCGCGGTGAGTATTGGAAGACGTCTAGCAGATCCGCTCGCAGAACTGGTGAAGATAGATGCCAAATCAATTGGCGTGGGTCAGTACCAGCATGATGTTGATCAGTCATTACTCAAAAATAAATTAGATGTAGTGGTCGGGAGTTGTGTAAATGGTGTTGGTGTTGAACTAAATACGGCATCAAAAGAATTACTTTCCTATGTCTCAGGAATTGGTCCTACCCTTGCACAAAATATTGTCACTTACCGCAATGAGCATGGCGCCTTTCCTTCAAGAAAATCCTTACTCGAAGTCCCTCGCATGGGTGAAAAAGTGTTTGAATTATGTGCGGGATTCTTGCGTGTTCGAAACGGTGTGCATCCGCTTGATAAGAGTGCTGTCCATCCGGAAAGTTATCACATTGTCGAGAAAATGGCGACTGATCTCCAGTGCAGCATTGATGAACTGATGGAACAAAAAGACCTTCGTAAAAAGATTATTCTCCAGAATTACGTGACGGAACAAGTAGGTCTGCCGACTTTAAAAGATATTATGGCTGAACTCGAAAAACCGGGCCGTGATCCCCGTAAGAGTTTTGAAGCATTCAGCTTTGATGAAAATGTGCATGAAATAAAAGACTTGCGCGAAGGCATGCGTCTGCCAGGCATTGTCACGAATGTGACGAACTTCGGCGCCTTTGTAGATATCGGCGTGCATCAGGATGGGCTTGTTCACATCTCTCAGCTGGCGGACCAGTTTGTAGATGATCCCAACAAAGTCGTTAAGGTTGGGCAGCAGGTCTGGGTCAGCGTAACCGAAGTAGATCCGAAGCGAAAACGCATTGCTCTCAGCATGAAAGGCGAAATGCAGCAGGTGAAAAAACCGTCGGCAAAACCAAGTTTGAAAGAAGATGCGTATAATCCAAATGACATGAACAGTGCACTGGCAGCTCTAAAAAATAAATTTGGAAAATAAACCGCCTTTCGGTAGCTTGAGGAGGAAAATCGGGGCGCTATGAAATCTGTATTACTGTCGCTAATCTTATGCGCGCATAACTTGTGCGCCATAGTGGTCAGCGGAAACGCCACACTGAACAATCAAACAAATCATGCGGGAATTAAACTGCGGTTTATTCAGTCATCGCCCACATCGGTGAGTGACTCGGTCCTCACCGATGCTTCTGGCAACTACAGTATCAATCTTGCTGGAGGACTTTATCAGGCTGACTTCAGTATGCCAGGCTACCAAAGGATTTATTACAACAACAGTGCCCTGCTGCTAATCAGCACCAATACCATCTTGATTTCACAAGTGCTGCAGACGGGAGTGAGCGTGCCGGTAAGCGGAAATGTATCTGGTGTATGGCAAGGCACCAATACCTACCAGGTAACTGGTCACCTGGTGGTACCGCTGAATCAGACCTTGTCTTTGGCCGCTGGTGCAGTCGTCCGTTTCCTTGGGAACTACTCGTTAACGGTTTATGGTACCTTGCTCGCCAACGGCACTGCCGCAAATCCAATTATATTCAGCTCTGCCAACTCAAACAGTCAGAACGCAGACTGGCAGGGTATTTTCGTAGATGCCGGGGCGGAATTAGAAATGCGTTATTGCCTAGTCGAAAAATGCACAACAGGTGTGTTTATAGACCATGTCCAGGCAATCATTGAAAATTCTGAGTTCAGATACTTTTCTTCTACGGGCATCTCACTTAATTTGTCCTCTTCAACGGTTCGTTCTAATGAAATTCATGATTATACTCTGACGCCAGGTACCCGCGGCCTAGTCGCCTACGATGGGCGGCCGACAGTGGAATGCAACACCTTTTATAACGGCTCCGGAAGCGGTATCAATTGTCAGTCGGATGGCATTTTCAAAAACAACATCCTGCATCACCTCAACCTCGGCTTTAGCTGCAGTGGTAACACCTCCGCTAAAATTTCGAATAATTACATTCATAACTGTAATTGGGGCATAAGGGTGGGCGAAAGCGTGCAGACCATTGTAGAACCAGTAATTACCAATAACACACTGTGGCGAAACCAGACGGGAATCATGATTCCCACCTTTTATGCCAAACCAGTAATTGTGAACAACACCATCGCCGAAAACACAGTCGGAATCAATCAATTCAACTGCGCAACGTGTGTCAATACTCCAAGTGTGCTGACCCATAATAACCTGTGGAACAACAGCGGTGGAAATTATATAGGCCTTCCCATTCCGGGACTGGGTCAGTCCGTTTCACAAAACAGCAATGGGACGCCCGTTGATCCTTATTTCAATATTTCTGCCGATCCGCAATTTATAAATGCAGTCGCGCCTAATACCAGCGCACTTTCTCCTTGTACAGGCGCGGGTGCCAGCGCTTATAGCAGCTGTATCGGATTTGAAGCGTTCAAGCTCTGTAAGGGTTTGGTCACTGCTCAGTCCACTCATTCAACCCAACGAGAATTCCGCGTCTTTCCTAATCCCTTCACTGACGAGATTAATCTTGAAATGACGGCAGGTAGTGTCAGCCTTATTCGTCTGCATGACCTAAATGGCCGCTTGCTTCAACAGTGGCTGAATCCTGCAGAGTCCCTTCTGCTGGATATTGGAAAACTGGAACTTGAACCTGGTTTCTACCTATTAAAAATCAGTGACTGTTCAGGTGGCAACTCCACTATTAAGCTCATTAAAGAAAACTAAAACGCATGCGGAAATATGGTCTGTTAGGGAAATCACTTCAGCACTCCTTTTCAAAAAAATACTTCGAAAAAAAATTCTCTGACTTACACCTAAGTCATTACCAATACGAGAACTATGAATTGCAGGACCTTAGTGAACTGCAGAACCTTTTTCAGACCGAAAATCTGAGCGGACTGAATGTGACCATTCCTTACAAGGAACAGATTCTGAAACACCTCGATGAGCTCGATCCACTTGCCCTGGAAGTGGGTGCCGTCAATTGTATCACATTGAAGAATGGCAAAACAAAGGGCTATAATACAGATATTTACGGCTTTTCACAGAGCATCAAACCATTTCTAGATGTTAATCACGAAAGGGTTCTCCTGCTTGGGACTGGCGGCGCATCTAAGGCTGTGGCTTATGCCTTAAAAAAAATAGGCGTGCAGACTTTTTTCGTAAGTTCCGATGCCGCAAAAAAAAGCGAAAACATATTTTTATACACCGATCTTAATAAACAGATTATGAGCGCTTTCAGACTCATCGTCAACACCACGCCGCTTGGTACCTTCCCTGATCTCACTGAATGTCCAGACCTGCCTTATGAGCAGTTGACTGCCAGCCATTTTGTATACGATTTGATTTATAATCCCTCGGAAACGCTCTTACTACAGAAGGCCAAACAACAGGGAGCCACAGTAATGAACGGTCTCAGTATGCTACAGCTACAAGCTGAAAAAAGTTGGGAAATCTGGCAGACTGCACTTTAAAGTAGGAAAAAACAGCGCGCCACTGTTTAGGTCAAAGAAGAGGGCTGACTGCATAATCATGCTACTGTTCCCTCTGTGTTTCGCGCAGGCGAAGGGGACGGTCACGCCCTTCATTTTTATAATTGCGATAACAATCCATCACCTTGCTGTAGAGCTCCACTCCGTCGTGATGGATGATATAGTAATCGCTGAGGTAATAACAATATTTGCGGAAAGCTTGATAGTCAACCGACTCGTCCTGTGTGAGCCGGACTAAGATTTCACGACTTAACTTTTTCTGAACCTGTTCTTCAATTAGAAGTTGTTCGAAGATTTGGGAGAGTTTACGAATCTGTTTTCCCTCTTTGCTATAACGCATGTAAAGTGCCGTAACGGGACTGGTTGCGTAATCCATTCTTCGCAATGTGCTCTTTTCAATTATGTCGTTCATGTAGTCCCGTTCATAGGGCTTGATGATAAATGCAGAGATTGTTATTGGTGCCAGTTCAAGCGGAAGGGCAATCATAGTAATAATGACGTGTGACAAATTTCCAGCACCGAGACGTTTCACCGGTACATATGTTTTGAGAAAACCAGTATAAGAAAACAGCAGGGTATCATTCGCGCCCGCAACAATTGAAAAGCGCCCCAGGTGATCACTCATGGTGCCGGCCCCCGTGTTTTTGACGATGACATAAGTAAAAGGCAGAACTGTAGTGCTGTCTTTTTCCGTCACAAGACCCCTAATACTCACCTGAGCCTTGAAGGTGAAGGTAAAAACGAGAAAAGCTGATATAAAGACTTTAACGCTCACTTGCTAAAAGTAGGATTCTGCCGAAGACTTATAAACAATCCGTTGATAATTTAACCTTTTTTAGTCCCTAATAAGTTTGGCTTAAAATGCCCTAAAAACGTAGCTTTAAGAACTTAAAATGGACAATTTTATTGTATCGGCGAGAAAGTACAGACCTCAACATTTCAACACGGTTGTGGGGCAGGCGCATATTACCAATACGTTGAAAAATGCCATTGTTTCGCAGCAATTAGCACAAGCTTACTTGTTCTGTGGACCGCGGGGAGTGGGCAAGACAACTTGTGCAAGGATATTTGCCAAAACCATTAATTGCACAAACATCAATACGAATGGAGAGGCCTGTGATCAGTGTGAATCCTGTCTTTCTTTTAATTCCGGTGCTTCTCTCAACGTCTATGAATTAGACGCAGCAAGTAACAACTCGGTAGATGATATCCGAAACCTGGTCGACCAGGTGCGCATTGCGCCGCAGCTGGGACAGTTCAAGGTTTATATCATTGATGAGGTACACATGCTGAGTGCAGCTGCATTTAACGCCTTTCTGAAAACATTAGAAGAGCCGCCGCGTCACGCAAAGTTTATTCTGGCGACCACAGAGAAACATAAAATTATCCCAACTATTTTATCCCGTTGTCAAGTATTTAGCTTTAACCGGATTAAAACAGAAGACATTACGCATCACCTGAAATATCTGGCTGAACAAGAAAACGTAACGGCGGAAGTGGAAGCCTTGGATATTATTGCCCAGAAGGCGGACGGCGGCTTACGTGATGCCTGTTCCCTTTTTGACCAGATGGTCGCCTTCACCGGTGGTCACCTCACCTATAAACAGGTGGTTGAGAATCTGAACGTACTCGATTACGACTATTATTTTACAATTACAGAAGCTTTTCTGGGACAGAAGTTGGCACAAATCATGCTGACGTTTGACGAGATTTTAAAGAAAGGCTTTGATGCCCATAACTTCATCATTGGTGTGGGAGAGCATTTGCGGAATATTCTGGTGAGCAAAGACCCACAAACCTTGTCCTTATTGGAGGTTTCCGACAAACTTAAACAGCGCTATAGCATGCAGGCGCAGCAGTGCAATCAGAACTTTCTCATGCGCGCGCTAGCGCTAATCAGCAAGACGGACGTTAATTACCGAAGCGCAAAAAACCAACGACTCTTAGTCGAAATGACGCTGATGCAGCTCACTTTTTTAACCGCTTCCATGGATGCGGAAAAAAAAAATGACGAGCCAGAACTAAAATCGTCCACACCAGGTCCGGTCGCTCCCATGCTTGCCAGCATAAGCAGCGAATTAAAGGAACCGGAAACAAAATTTGCCAGCAGACCCAGCATCCCCTTCGAATCATTAAAAATCGCCAGCCGCTTTAGTATTCAGGAACTAAAAGCCAGTCAAGCGCCAGCAAGCGCTCAAGTAGTAGCAACGGTCGTCCCTCTCGCCGAGCCACAAAATCAACCAATCACGGAAGAAACGGTGCGGCAGGCTATCTTGCAGTATGCAGAAGAAAAAATGACCCAAGGCTCCCGACAAGTTGGTACGATTTTAAAAACAGCAGCCATCCGACTCACCGATATGACTATTCTGCTCACACTTCAGAACGAGACGCAGAAAGAGCAAATGGGACTGGTACGTCAGGAATTTATTAATGAACTGCGCAGCCGACTGCGCAACACGTCGCTGGCACTCGAACTAGCATTATCGGAAGTGGAATACCAAAGCAAAGCTTTTAAGCCGATGGATATATTCAAGGCCATGTCAGAAAGAAACCCAGCCTTATTAGAACTTAAAAAACGTTTTGATCTTGAAATTGATTATTAATACATGTATAAAATGAAAAAAATTGCAGTTCTTTTTCTGCCCGCCTTGCTGTGTTCAGCTATCGACTTGTCCGCTCAAGTTAAACCCGCTGCCAAATCTAACGCACAGGCTAATTCTGCCACCAATGGTTTGGCAGACAATGCTGTTAATTATGAATACGCTTCAAATGATCCGCTCAATGCGCGGATTTATACTTTAAAAAACGGGATGAAGGTGTACCTCTCCGTATACAAAAACGCACCACGCATTCAAACCTACATTGCTGTAAAGGCAGGAAGTAAAAATGACCCAGCCAACGCTACAGGACTGGCGCATTACCTCGAACACATGGTGTTTAAAGGGACGGACGTCTTCGGGACAAAAGACTTTAAGAAGGAAAGTACTGAAATTAAAAAAATAGAAAATCTGTATGAAAAGTACAGACAAACCACCAACCCTGTTGATCGCAAAAAGATTTATCATGAAATTGACAGTATCAGTGGAGTAGCTGCTCAGCTGGCCATTGCCAACGAGTATGATAAAATGCTCGCAGGTCTAGGTGCAACCGGAACAAATGCTTATACCTCCTTTGACCAGACCGTGTATGTTAATGAAATTCCCTCTAACCAGATTGATAACTGGTTAAAAATTGAAGCAGAGCGCTTTCGCAAGCCCGTCCTTCGTCTCTTTCACACGGAACTGGAAGCTGTTTATGAAGAAAAGAACAGAGGACTTGATAGTGATGATAATAAAGTTTGGGAAACCGTCTTTGCTTCTTTGTTCAAGAAACATACTTACGGAACACAAACAACCATTGGCACAATTGAACACCTGAAAAACCCAAGTATGGTGGAAATTAACCGATACTACAACAAGCATTATGTCCCCAACAACATGGCCATCGTTATGAGTGGTGATTTTGATCCAGACAAAGTGATAGCGGCGATTGAGAAAAATTTTGCTTCCTACGCCACCAAGCCGGTAGAGAAATACAAGACCCAGGAAGAAAGTCCACTGACGGCAAAAATCAGCAGGACCGTTGTAGGTCCCAATCCCGCCAGTATCGTCATGGCATACCGCGTAGGAGGTGAGGGTTCAAAAGATGCAGACATTTGTACTTTACTGTCGGGCATGCTGAATAATGGTACCGCTGGGTTGATGGATATAAATTTAAATCAGGCGCAAAAGGTCCTCAACAGCAATAACTTTTATTATCCCTTGAAAGATCATGGCATCTTTGCCTTCAGCGCTGAACCAAAGGAGGGACAAAGCTTGGAAGAGGTGGAGAAACTTTTATACAGTCAGGTTGATCTCATCAAAAAAGGCGATTTTCAGCCCTGGTTGATGGAGGCAGTAGTAACAGACCTGCGTCTCCGCAAAACGAAAGAACTTGAAAAAAACAGTTCGCGTGCCGATGCTTTGCTCAATGCGTTTGTCAATGAACAGAAGTGGCAATACAGTGTAAATATGCTGGACCGTCTCTCAAAAATTTCTAAACAGGAACTAATGTTTTTTGCAAATAAAACATTTAATGATCACAACTACGCCGTGGTCTATAAACGCACCGGAACCGACTCCACGATTGTAAAAGTTGAAAAACCAGCTATTACCCCTGTTGAAGTAGATCGCGACAACAGCTCACAATTTGTAAAGGATATTCAGAAAAATACACCTGATCCTATCGCGCCGAAATTTTTGGATTATGACAAAGATATTGTCCGCAGCACCTTTGAATCACTCCCTTTACTTTATAATAAGAACACGGAAAACAAACTCTTCGAATTATATTACAAGTTTGACATGGGCAGTATCAATAATAAAAAGTTGCCCATTGCCATAAAATACATCCCCTACCTGTCAACTAGCGGTATGACCGCAGCGCAAGTGAAAGAAGAATTGTATAAACTAGGTTGCAGTTTTAATGTTTTTTCAGACAATGAAAACACCTGGGTTAGTCTCTCCGGCCTAGCCGACAACTTTGAAAAAGCCGCCACTTTATTTGAGAAATTGCTTTCGAAGCCGGTAGTCGAAGAATCGGTTTTAAAAAGTCTCATCGCTGACCTTCAGAAAGAGCGCGCGGACAGCAAACTACAAAAACGTTTGATTTTGAATAAAGCCATGAGTAACTATGCCCGCTACGGTGCACTCAATCCCTTCTCTTACGTGTTGACTAATGAAGAACTCGATAAAATTAGCGCCAATGAAATCCGCGAAATCATCCAATCCCTCTCGGGTTTCCAGCACAAGATATTATTCTATGGCCCCCAGGAACTAGAGAAAGTAAAAGAAGGTTTAACCGCTTTTCATACGCTACCCTCCCTCCTCAAACCGGTGCCCGTGCCCATGAAATTTGAAGAACGGAAAATGGATCAGTCCGTTTATGTGGTGGACTATGATATGAAACAGGCGGAAATCGTCATGCTCTCCAATGGTGACAATTACCGTCCGGATCAAGTTCCTGTTATTACTCTTTACAATAATTATTTTGGCGGAGGCATGAGCAGTATTTTATTTCAGGATTTACGGGAATCTAAGGCATTGGCTTATTCTACCTTCTCCCGCTATAATCAACCAAACAAACTCGGCAAGACTTATTTTAATTTTTCATATATCGGTTCACAAGCTGACAAACTCGAAGAAGCCTTAAAAGGTCTGAGCGATTTGCTCAATGAAATGCCAAAGGCTGAAGGAAGCTTCTCTTCTGCGCGGGAATTGATTTTACAGGAAATGTGCAGCCAGCGAATCACAAAAGCAGATGTGATTTTTAATTACCTAGATGCAGAACAGTTGGGCCTCTCTGCTGATATTCGTAGGGACATTTATGAAAAAGTTCAGAAATGTAGCTTTGAAGATATTGCAACCTTCCATAAAAACAATATCAAAGGCAAACCGGTGACTACCCTCGTCTTAGGTAAAAAAGAAAATCTGAATACTAAAATTCTCGAAAAATACGGTCCTGTTAAATACCTCAGCCTGACCGAAATTTTTGGATACTAATCATTCGTTATGATATCATTTGAAAATACAGAAAACGCATTTAAATCAAAGTCAGACGCGGATCTTAACCGCTCTTACTGGCTTTTTAAATTAATTGGAAATCCACTGCTAGTTGCAGCCGGTGCGGCATTTGGACCTCTTGCATTAAAAGTTGGTTTTAAAGGCTTGATCAAGGCCACCATCTTTCGCCAGTTTGTGGGAGGTGAAAATATTAATGATTGTTCGCAAACCATCGATCACTTGGCAAAATTTAATATCGGGACCATTCTAGATTACAGTGTAGAGGGGAAAGAAAGCGAGGAAGACTTTGAACATTGTGTCCAAGAAACCATCGGGGCCATTGAAAAAGCCAAGGGTAATGTAAACATTCCTTTTTGCGTCTTTAAGGTCACCGGCTTAGCACGCTTCGCCATTTTGGAAAAAGTTAGTGCCGAAAACCCGCTGAGTTCCCAGGAACAAGCAGAATGGGAAAGGGTGCGTGCCCGCGTACGCAAAATTTCTTCCGCTGCTGCACAAGCAGCACAGCCGCTGTTTGTGGATGCAGAAGAGAGCTGGATTCAGCCTGCCATCGACGCGCTGGCTAATGAAAATATGGCAGAGTTCAACAAAAACTCGGTCGTAGTTTACAATACCTATCAACTCTATCGTCACGACCGCCTGCAGTACCTCATCACTTCCTTTGAAAAGGCACAGAGCGGTGCTTATCATTTGGGCGCAAAACTTGTGCGGGGGGCTTATATGGAGAAAGAACGCGCACGGGCACTGTCAAATAACTATCCTTCACCCATACAGACAAGTAAAGAAAAAACAGATTCAGATTATGATACCGCTTTAAAATTCTGCATCGATCACCTGGACCGGATGGCCGTCTGTGCCGGCACACATAATGAAAAAAGTAGTGCCTACCTCGTAAAACTGCTCAATGAAAAAGGGATTTCCACGAATGATAAGAGAGTCTGTTTTTCACAACTATTAGGCATGAGTGACCACATCAGTTTTAATTTATCCCTCAGCGCTTATAATGTGGCGAAATACGTGCCTTACGGTCCCGTTGCCGAAGTACTACCCTACCTGATCAGAAGGGCAAGGGAAAACACTAGTGTGAAGGGGCAAACAGGACGTGAACTAAGCCTAATCATGAAAGAGAAAAAAAGAAGAGCTGCCCTTTAGAAAGGTACCTCAGCTTCTGTTCAGATGATATCGCGGTAAGGACGGTTTTGGCTGTTTCTGATGTGATCCGCCCCCTCGGAATTTGTGTCGAAGTTAAACTCATTTGTCGCTTCTACCTTGATTAGCAGAAACTTGTTGGTACCTTTGGCCGTGCTGTTAGTGCTTTTACTTTCACAGTCTTACGGCTTATTGAAATCCACGGTCTTCATGCTGCCGCAGCCAGCAGATGTAGTCGTTTCCTAGGTTTGGCTTTTTTGGTTAACAAGCGAGCTAAGTATCATTATATACCTGCAGCCCATCGGCACTTTTAAATTATTTAAATAATTCTCCCCTATACACAAAAAAGCCCTATCAAACTGAAGGCTGCCTTGGTCTTAAAATCGTAATTTAGCCTCTATGTTTCCCTTTCTTGAAGAAGATATTTTTAAACACATAAAAAGTTCAGCAGATGAGCTGGGACTGGATGCCTATGCTATTGGCGGCTACGTCCGTGATTACTACCTGAAACGTCCCTGCAAGGACATTGATGTGGTGACCATCGGAAAAGGAATTGATCTTGCCGAAAAACTACAGCAAAAACTGGGGGAAGGTGCTCATTTGTCCGTATTCCGCAACTTTGGCACGGCACAGGTCAAATTTCAGGATCTTGAAATCGAATTTGTGGGTGCCCGCCGTGAAAGCTACAATCGCGATTCGCGAAAGCCCGTCGTAGAAGATGGAACGCTGCAGGATGACCAAAACAGGCGGGATTTCACGGTCAATGCATTAGCTATAGGTCTTTCCCACCATAATTTCGGAAAGTTGCTAGATCCTTTTTCGGGAATGGAAGATTTACAGAACAAAATACTGCGCACCCCGCTGGATCCCGATGTGACTTATAGCGACGATCCCCTTCGTATGATGCGCGCCATCCGGTTTTCTGCCCAGTTAAATTTCACGATTGAACCTGATTCACTCAGCGCCATAAGCCGCAATAAAGAGCGCGTCACCATCGTCAGCAAGGAACGTATCGCAGATGAACTGAATAAAATGATTCTCGCACCGGTGCCTTCCATTGCTTTTAAATTACTTTTTGATACAGGTCTACTGCATCTCATCTTCCCTGAAATGGTGAAGTTGCAGGGCACCGAAACCATTAACGGACTCTCACATAAAGATAATTTTTACCACACACTGGAAGTACTGGATAATGTAGCCAAACGAAGCGAAGATTTATGGTTGCGATGGGCTGCTATTCTGCATGACATCGCCAAACCCGCTACGAAGCGTTTTGAGGAAGGCAAAGGATTTACTTTTCACGGGCATGAGGATCGGGGCGCCAGAATGGTCCCTAAAATTTTCTCCAATCTCAAATTGCCCTTGAATGAAAAAATGAAATTCGTTCAAAAATTAGTAGAACTGCACCTGCGCCCTATTGTGCTGGCAAAAACGGAAGTGAGCGATAGTGCTGTGCGCCGCCTGCTTTTTGAGGCGGGGGATGATATTGACGCGTTAATGCTTTTATGTGAAAGTGATATCACCACTAAAAATCCGAACAAGGTCAAACGCTACATGCTCAACTTCGAGCTTGTCAGAGAAAAATTAGTGGAGCTGGAAGAAAAAGATAAACTTCGAAACTGGCAGCCACCCATCAAAGGCGAAGAGATCATGCGGCTCTACGACCTGCCGCCTGGACGTGAAATTGGCATCCTTAAAAACGCACTAAAAGAGGCCATTCTGGAAGGAGAAGTAACAAACAACTTTGAAAGCGCAAAGGCCTTTTTGGACCAAAAATTTGCGGCATTAAAAGGCGAAGCATGAAACTACACCTGGATCTAAATCCTGAAAAACCGGCAACTGCGATCACACATCGCGATAAATTATTTCTCAGTGGCTCCTGCTTTACAGCACATATGTCTCTGCGTTTGCAGGATGCTGGCTTTGACATTGCCTGTAATCCGGCGGGAACGGTTTTTAATCCACATTCAATTGCTGACGAACTGATGACAATTATCGTAGGAAAGCCGCCAGAATCAAAGTATATCATTAAACGGGACGACCGCTATCTGAGTTTCCAAGCGCACTCCGATATTTCAGCCAGTACAGAAGGTGAATTAATTAAAAAAATGAGTTCGCTTCAAGCGAAGGCAGCACAAGACTTGCAGCGGAGCACATATCTTTTGATCACCCTTGGCTCGGCTTTTTATTATGAACACATTCAGCTAAAAACGGTGGTGGCAAACTGTCACAAACAAACGGCGATTAGTTTTGAAAAAAAACTGGCCTCGCCAGAGGAAATTGTAAAGCAATTCGATTCCGTTGTCACTGCGCTGCAAACCTTTAATCCCGACATCAAAATCATTTTCACGGTATCACCGGTCCGGCATCTGCGAGACGGGGTGGTGGAAAATAACCTCAGTAAAAGTATTCTGCGTTATGCCATCCACCTGCTCTGCAGCCACCACCAGAACTGCGCTTATTTTCCGGCCTATGAGCTGATAAATGACGATTTAAAGGATTACCGATTTTATAGGGAAGATTTGGCGCATCCCACGCCTCAAGCCATCGATTATGTGTGGGCAAAACTTACGCAGACCTGGTTCGATGCCCCTACCCTGCAACTCGCCGGACTTTATGAAGAGAAATGCCGTGCTCTTGCGCACCGTCAAAAAGAAGGAGACACAGCAGATGCGGCATTCCTGCGACATCTGCAGAAACTGGAAGAAAAAATAAACGTGCTTCAGGAACGGACAAATAGCTAATCTCACCCTTTTACTAGTTGGCCAGCCGTGATAACTAGATGATTTCGATCTTCCTTTTTTATACCCTAATTTTTGCAGGTTTTATTAACTTTATAGTTTTATAATCACATGCTACGATCACATACCTGCGGAGAATTAAGAGTAGAACATACCGGTGCAGAAGTTACCCTGTGCGGCTGGATCCAGAAAGCGCGCAAATTAGGCGGTGCGACCTTTATTGATTTGCGTGACCGATACGGTATCACTCAGTTAATCTTCACCGAAGATAATACCATTGGTCAGGAATTAGCAAAAGAAGCCTTTTCCCGCGAAATGGTGATACAAGCGCGAGGCACAGTTATCACTCGCGAAAGCAAGAATAAAAATATTCCGACCGGAGATATCGAAATTCGTCTCTCTGACATCCGCATTTTAAACAAAGCCATCACTCCGCCTTTTACGATAGAAGATGAGACAGACGGAGGGGATGAACTACGGATGAAGTACCGGTACCTAGACCTACGCCGCTCCGTTGTTCGGAAAAATCTCGAATTGCGCCACCGTATGGCAATTGAGACGCGCAATTATCTTGACAATTTGCAATTTTTGGAAGTGGAAACTCCTGTCCTCATAAAGTCCACACCAGAGGGCGCACGTGATTTTGTTGTGCCAAGTCGCATGAATCCAAATCAGTTTTATGCCCTCCCGCAAAGTCCACAAACCTTCAAACAACTTTTAATGGTCAGTGGTTTCGATCGGTATTATCAGATTGTTAAGTGTTTTCGTGATGAGGATTTGCGGGCAGATCGTCAGCCGGAATTTACTCAGATTGACTGTGAAATGAGTTTTGTGGAACAAGAAGATATCCTGCAGACATTTGAAGGCCTCACGCGTCATCTCTTTAAAAAAGTAAAAGGGATCGACATGGCAGAAGTACCTCGCATGTCGTATGCCGATGCCATGAAGTATTATGGTAATGATAAACCGGACACGCGTTTTGATATGCGGATTGCTGATCTGGGCGAGGCAGTGAAAGGGCATAACTTTAAAGTGTTTGACGATGCCGAGAGTATTCTGGCTATCTGCGCAACTGGCGCTGCCGAATACACGCGCAAACAAATCGATGAATTAACGGAATGGGTGAAACGTCCACAGATCGGGGCTACCGGGCTGGTTTACGCCCGCGTGAATGCAGATGGTTCGGTGAAGTCCAGTGTAGATAAATTTTACAACGAAATAGAACTGAAAAAGTGGGCGGCCAAGACCTCCGCGCAGGCAGGAGATTTGATCTTAATTCTTGCAGGTGCTGAAGACCGAACAAGAAAAGCAATCAGTGAACTGCGACTAGAAATGGGTCAGCGCCTAGGACTTCGTGACAAAAATAAATTTTCATGCCTTTGGATTGTCGATTTTCCGCTACTGGAATGGAACGAAGGGGATCCCAATTTACTAGCTTCATTGGCTGGCCGCTGGCATGCCAAACACCATCCTTTCACCTCCCCTAAACCGGAAGATATTGCCATGCTGGATACCGACCCTGCTGCGGTCCGCGCCAATGCTTACGATTTGGTTATAAACGGAGTGGAAGTTGGAGGTGGCAGCATTCGCATTCACGACCGAGAACTGCAGGCCAAAATGTTTGAAACACTTGGTTTTACAAAAGAGGAAGCGCAAAAACAATTTGGTTTCCTGATGACCGCTTTCGAATTCGGCGCTCCTCCCCATGGCGGTATTGCTTTTGGATTTGATCGACTGTGCTCGTTGTTTGGTGGAGCAGATAGTATCCGCGATTTTATCGCGTTCCCTAAAAATAATTCTGGAAGGGATGTGATGATTGATGCCCCCTCTGAAATCAGTGATGAACAATTAAATGAACTAGCTATTAAAATTGTAAAAGCAGAAGCTTGACAATTATCGGCTATATCTGCTTTCTGATTATCGGACTGATACTCGGACTGATCGGAGGAGGTGGCTCCATCCTGGGGGTACCCGTACTAGTGTACATCATGTCTTGCAATGCTGAAGAAGCCACTGCTTATTCGCTTTTTATTGTGGGACTGACCTCTCTTATTGGTGCCATTGCCTATTTAAAAAAAGGGGAGATAAGTGCCGAAGCCCTCATTCAATTTGCAATCGCTTCTCTGGTCACCGTCTTTTGCATGCGACGCTTTGTCATTCCCGCTATACCAACTGAATTTAATCTCCTTGGCATTCATACCTCCAAGCACACATTAATTATGCTGACTTTTAGTTTGCTTATTGTGGCATCCGCCATGAGCATGATCAGAAAGCGAAAACAAAACCGCGTGACGCAGGCAAAATGGGATGAATTTGCAAAGACACCTTTTGGGCTGCCATTTGTAATTCTGCTTGGCATCTGTGTTGGCGTTATTACGGGCTTTGTAGGGGCTGGTGGAGGATTCATCATCGTTCCTGTGCTGATATTTTTTGTTCGCCTCAATTTTAAAAAAGCAATTGGCACGTCCCTTTGCATCATTGCACTTAACTCACTGATTGGCTTTACTGGCAACCTAGGAACTCTGCCAGTGGACTGGACATTCTTGCTTTCCATTTCCACTTTCGCTATTGCAGGCATCCTGATTGGCAGTCAGCTAGCAGGTAAAATTCCCGCCCAAAAACTAAAACCAGCGTTTGGCTGGTTTACGCTCATGGTTGGGGTTTTTGTCTTGCTGAAAGAAACTATTTTTGTTTAGAAGATTTTAGTAGCAGATTAAGAACGAGAGCCGGAGGTCGGCCGATAACAGCCCGATTACCGGAAATAACAATGGGACGCTGAATCAGCAGAGGGTGTTTTACCATCAATTTTAGAGCCTGTAGTTCGCTGAGTTTCTTGTCATGAAACGGCAGAAAAACTTCTTCCTCTTTTCGGATAAGCTGCTCCGCCTTGCAGCCAAGCAGTTTGACCAATTGCTGCAGCTCTGCCAGCGTCGGAATCTCCTTTAAATAATTCCTGATTTCCACCTCACATCCTTCGTCTTGAAGTAAAGAAAGCGCTTCGCGACATTTTCTGCAGCGGCTGTTATAATAAATGATCATGCCTGCACACTTTGCATCTGAAGAAACATCTCATTAAAACGTTTCCGTGTGTTCTCGATGAAATCCGAACTGATAAGTGTTTTCAGGCGATCAACACTGCCCACCTCCGCGATAAAAAACTTAAAGCACTGCTCCATCGGCCCCGCTTCAAAACGCACCGTGTATTTATCATTCATCTGAAAAATACTAATGGTCATACTTTCATGGGGAATTGAATCGATAATTCTCATTCTTCTTTTTTAAATGCTTTTTTAAAATTCAGCATGTTTTTTAAGGCGCCAATAGGACTAACATTGCGGTCCCCGTCCTGATGTATCCGCATCTGAATAGCATGGGCCAACAGGACATAATTTTCTTTATTTGCCTTTTTCAAAAACTCTTCTGCCTGTGGATCCCCATTAATAATATTCGCACAGGCGGCCCATTCAAAAGCTTTGGCTTTCATTAAAAAGCGAAACGCTTCTTCATCATCCCAGATGGCATTGACAAAGGCGGCAAGAATAATGTGCTTATTGTTCATGAGGAATTGAAACGCTTTTTTATCATCTCGGATGGCATCCAGCGTGGCGATAAATTCCTTGTATCCATTATTCATCAGCCAGTTGAAACTGGCCGTGTCACCCAGTGTGTATTTGCTAAAATGGCCAATAGAAACAAGCGAGTACTTCTTCATTATTCAAAATTAAATAAAAAAACCGCCTTCTGCTGAAGGCGGCTTACTTTTTACATTCTTTTAGTTTTTATGCCATTACTTCAATAATTCGCGGGCAATGACCAACTTTTGAATCTCACTAGTTCCTTCACCAATGGTGCACAATTTACTATCACGGTAAAATTTCTCCACCGGGAAGTCTTTGGTATAGCCATAGCCGCCAAAAATCTGGACAGCTTCTGTACTCACCTTCACTGCTACTTCGCTAGCATAGTATTTTGCAATGGCACTTTCTTTGGTGACTTTTAATCCTTTATTTTTCATGTCCGCTGCCTGCATGGTCAGCAGCTCTGCGGCTTCAAATTCAGTTGCCATATCCGCCAATTTAAATCCAATTCCCTGGAAATTCGCAATGGGCTGACCGAACTGCTGACGCTCTTTGGCATATTTAAGACTTGCATTCAAAGCCCCTTTGGCAATACCAAGACTGAGCGCTGCAATACTAATACGGCCGCCATCGAGCACCTTCATGGCCTGTACAAAGCCATCACCCACTTTACCTAAAACTTGGGACTCGTGCACACGGCAGTTTTCGAAAATTAATTCAGCTGTTTCGCTGGCACGCATACCCAGTTTATTTTCTTTCTTGCCCCCACGGAAACCCTCTGCGGTGCGCTCTACAATGAAAGCAGTAATGCCGTGACTATCCAGCAAATCGCCGGTGCGGGCAAGTACCACCGCCACATTGCCGGTAATGCCATGCGTAATCCAGTTTTTAGTTCCGTTTAAAACCCAATGCTCTCCGTCTTTCACCGCAACACACTGCATACGCATAGCATCACTTCCGGTATTTGCTTCGGTCAATCCCCAAGCACCAATCCATTCTGCTGTTGCTAGCTTAGGCAAATATTTTTTCTTTTGCTCCTCATTCCCAAATTGAAGAATATGGCCGGTACAGAGACTATTGTGCGCTGCCATGGATAAAGCAATCGAACCGCAAATACAACCCAGTTCGGTAATAGCAGTGACGTATTCACTATAACCAAATCCGGAACCTCCGTATTCAGTCGGGACAAGCACGCCCATTAAACCTAATTCACCAAGTTTTTTAAAAACCTCCACGGGAAATTCTTGGGACTCATCCCACTCCATCATTTTTGGCAAGATATGTTCTTTACCAAATTTTCGAATCATATCAGCAATCATCTGCTGATTCTCACTAAGCTGGAAATTCATTCCCATACCGTTCTCTAATAATGTGCCAGACATGTTATGTTTTTTGTATGTTTTATGAGTTTATTTTTTCCTTCTAAAAAATCGAGTCCAATTACAAAATTAAAACCAGAGACCTGCGCGCCCGCTTCTTTTACCAGTCTGGCTGCCGCTTCCGCCGTACCCCCAGTTGCCAGTAAATCGTCATGTATCAGCACATTCCAACCGGAGCGAATCGCGTCTTCATGTATTTCAATCGTCGCAGTGCCATACTCCAGCTCATAATTCACACTCCTTTTGAGATAGGGTAATTTGCCTTGCTTGCGCACAAGGATAAAAGGTACATCCAGTCGATTGGCCACCATAAATCCAAACAAAAAGCCGCGACTTTCAATACCAATCACTGCATCCGGTTTTTCAGAAAGCGCCGCAACAAAGCCATCAACAATTAAACTGCAAAGCTGTTGATCATAAAAAATAGGCGTAACGTCCTTAAACATAATCCCGGGTTTGGGAAAATCAGGAACATCACGAATGACATTTTTTATGGCTCCTTCCAGGTTCATTGAATGCACCGTAAAGATAGCGTTTTTGAGCTGATAGGGCTGGTCTCTGAGGGATATTAACCCGCCATTAGCAAACTTTATCCGCTTAGGTGCGAATCCTGGCCGACTGCCAACTAGGCTTAACCCTCTACTAAAATACCTTTTGCGATAAAGCGGATTTCCTTTTTGGGACTGCTGATTGCATCAATTTCCGACTGAGGCTTTTTGGCATCCTCCGCATAATGTTTTTGATCTTCAACCGAAGTGGTTTTCATGAAAGATTTACCATCCAGAATGACTGTTTTGCCTATCAAATCCGTAGGGACAAAAAAATCATAATCCTTCATTTTTACAAAAGCTTCCTGACTATCATTCACCTTAAAAGTCAGCCAGCAGCCTTTGGCAGAGCAGACATCCAGCACTTTGGCTCTGATTTTTGTTTCCACTGTATCTTTTTTTGCTAGCAGCGCCGCTAATTCAGAAGCAGCCAGCGCATTCTCTTTGGTGGTGGCAGCACCATATACTGTTCCTTTGGTAGCCTTACCCTTTGGCGGCTGAGCGCTTAAAGAGAATCCGATTAAAATAAAAGCGACTAGCGCTGAAAAGTGTTTCATCTTAGTTTTTTTGGTTCTCAAAGATAGAAAATAAAAAAGGGAAACCGAAGCCTCCCCTTTTGTTAATAAAGGTTTTCAAAAACTAGTAATAAACAGGACGGCGAACTTCACTGATGTGCTTACTGAAGCGAATCACTTGTCGTGTATAACCATATTCATTGTCGTACCAAACGTAAAGGATTGCACTTTTTTTGTCCGGTGAAACAATCGTCGCCTGACTGTCGAACACGCTTGGACAGGGATTGCCAATCACATCCGTACTCACCAGTTCATTACTGAATGCATACTGAATCTGCTCAATCAATGCGCCCTCTAAAGCGTATTTGCGAATCATTTCATTCACATCTTCGCGGGTCACCGATTTGTTTAAATTTAGATTTAAGATTGCGAGACTCACGTTTGGTGTTGGCACCCGCACCGAGTTCGCTGTAAATTTTCCGCTCAAATGCGGAAGAACTTTCTTAAGGGCACTTTCTGCTCCTGTTTCTGTAATGACCATGTTTAATGCTGCAGAGCGGCCACGACGGTATTTTTTATGATAATTGTCCAGTAAATTCTGGTCGTTGGTGTAAGAGTGAACGGTTTCTATATGTCCTTTCTCAATACCGAACTCTTTATCCATCACATAGAGGATTGGCATGATGGCATTGGTGGTGCAACTTGCTGCAGAAAAGATGCGGTTCTTTTTCAAGTCCACTGTTTCATGATTCACACCATGCACCACATTTGGCACATCGCCTTTTGCAGGCGCAGTGAGTAATACCTTGTCTATACCTTTAGCCTGTAAGTGACGACTCAGTTCTTTATCATCTCTAAAAACGCCTGTATTATCAATCAGCAAAGCATTGTTAATGCCGTAAGCTGTATAATCGACATCCTCCGGGTTCTTTGCGTCAATCATGTGGACGGTGTGCCCATTAATGATCAGACATTTGTTTTCCAAATCTTCGATGACTGTGCCAGGAAACGTGCCGTGAACTGAATCTGTGCGTAACAAGTCTGCACGCTTCACAATTTCTTCAGCACTATTTCCACGGGTAACGATGGCGCGAAGACGAAGTTGTTCGCCTTTTCCAGCCAGCGTAATAATTTCACGTGCAGCCAGACGGCCGATACGACCAAAACCGTATAATACCACATCTTTTGGCGTAATGCTGTTTACATTACCCATCAGATCTTTTAATTTATCGCCAATAAATTCGGCTTTGCTTGCATATTTACTCTGTTCCTGGTACCATTCGAATGCAAGTTTACCAATATCAATCCGCGCGGGACCTGTCTCCGAATTCAGGATTTCGGTCGCCAGAGCAACTGTGTCATAAACAGTGATCGGTTTCTTTACAATGTTCTTTGCATACAGGTGCAGATTTAAAATTTCACTAGCACTTCTATCCACCAACTGATTATGAAAAAGGATCAATTCAATTGATTTTTCAAACCACAGTTTGCCAACCACATTGATAAGATCCAAGGCCGCTTTTTCATCCTCAATCCAGTCGTTTAACTGCCTCTGATAATCACCCTGTACATTTTCAAGAGTCTTCATGCTTTTATTCCGATTTAAAATTTGCGCAAAAGTATTGAAAATTGATGGACAATTAGTGAGCTTAAGGCTGGATTATTGCAAAAACTCCTTAAAATCAGAAAATTCTATAGGATTTAAAAAACCCGACCATCCCCACCTTGTCCCTTTTCTTACCTTTGTGTTGTAATTTATGAGAGACCTCATTTGGACCATTATTTTAATCTGGCTGGCATATCGCATTGTCAGTGCTTTTCGCAATATCAGCTCCAAAAAACAGGAAACAGTGCGGAATGAGGCGTCAGAAACGGGGAAACGGGAAAAACAGGATTACGAAAAAGCCCTCAACAAGGAGGGCGATTACGTGGATTTTGAAGATCTCGGGTAATTTTAGTTTTTAGATTTCTGAATATTTGCCACAAAATCATCAAACAGATAACGGCTGTCGTATGGACCTGGATTAGCTTCCGGATGATACTGCACCGAAAAGGCCAGACGATCTTTCAGGCGAATGCCTTCAATTGTTTTATCATTTAGGTTCACATGAGTGATTTCAATATTCGCATTGCCATTAATATCTTTTTCATCCACGGTAAAGCCGTGATTTTGTGAAGTAATTTCACTTTTTCCAGTGATTACATTTAAAACTGGATGGTTGATGCCCCGGTGTCCGGTATGCATCTTATACGTCTTTATGCCTTGAGATTGCGCAAGCAATTGATGGCCGAGACAAATACCAAACACAGGTTTTCCAGTGCTGACAATGGCTTTCACCACTTCAATCTCTTTTCGCATGACAGCGGGATCCCCAGGACCATTGCTCAGCATAATGCCATCGGGAGAAAAAGCAAGGACTTCTTCCGCTGTTGCCGTCATTGGGAAAACCTTCAGGTAAAGCCCACGGTCAGACAAAGAACGAAGAATGTTTGTTTTTGCACCATAGTCCATGACAGCAACCTTGTAGGGAGCCTGTTCACTACCAAAATAATAAGCCTCTTTTGTACTGACGCGGGAGGACAATTCAAGCCCTTCCATACTGGGCACCTTTTTCAGCTGTTCTTTGAGGAGCTCAACATCCAGCACTTCAGACGAAATAATGGCATTCATTGCGCCTTTATCCCGGATGTGTCGCACAAGTGCGCGCGTATCCACATCACTAATAGAGACGATATTGGATTCCTCAAACCAGGCTTGCAAACTCTTCTGCGCGCGCGGGCGGGAGTAGCCCTGATTGAATTTTTTGCAGACCATCCCTGCAATTTTTATCGAATTACTCTCGGTTTCAGACGCTTCAACACCATAATTACCGATGTGAGAATTGGTCATGACAACTAATTGTCCAAAGTAAGAAGGATCCGTGTAAATCTCCTGATACCCGGACATACCGGTGTTGAAACAAATTTCTCCCGATGTGGTGCCGATCTTACCGGCTGCTTTTCCTTCAAAGACTTTCCCGTCTTCCAGCACCAGTATAGCCTTGGGCCGGGGAGCATATTTTAATTGCATAATTTTTTAGAATAACGTGTTCTAAAGCGCAAAAGTACGGGTATTATTCATGCGGTACTGCTTTGTTCATTGTTTTTTAATAATATTGATTGAGGAGGGTACTAAAGAGTGCCTTGGATTATGCGGAGCTCGATAAACTTGCGGTGACAAGTGAAAGAGGCGGATGGAGGGCCAAAACCTCTGCCTTTGGCGCAAAGAGTGGTATTTGCGAATATAAAATACTCTGTTTATATTTACGAGTTATTGAACTCCGCTTGCAAATGAGTGAACAAATGTTTCAGCGTAAACAAATTACATACTTTAGCAATATCAATTTTTCTATTATGAAGAGAATACTCTATTCTTCGTTTCTACTGATTTTTGTTTTGTTTTTTAGCAATCAGGCTGCTGCGCAGGTAACTCAGGTTTCCGTGACCCCTCAGTCACAGTGCTATAATTCGACGGGAATTTATACGATTAACGCAGGTATTTTCCAGCCTGTTGTAACGGCTGTTACCTATTCATGGAACATTGCCGGGCCTTATACGCCGGTATCGTATACAAACGGCCAGCATCCAGTCCCAACCCCCGTTTCTTCCGGCTCGCAAGTCGCAATTACAGCGACCGCCTGCGGCATTTACACATTGACAATTTTTCCATTTGCCTTCAGCGGTCCTACCCCCATTCTGATTCCAGGGGGTGTAGCCTCCACTACGTTTGAAATCATCTGTGCCAGTAGTGGAAGTGTAGCAATCAGTAATACCGCTATCTGCCTGGGCAATAACGTGGTATTTTCTGGTTCGGGAGGTGCAGCACCTTCCTCTTATACGTGGAACATTAATGGAAATTCCCAGGTTGGTAATCCCATCATCCTCACTCCGACAGTCAACACCTGCATCAACTATACAGCAACATCTCCTCAGGGATGTACCTTGACGCCAACTGCACCGGGCTGCGTATCGGTGCAGGCCATTTCAGGAACTGTTTCTCCAGCTTCACAGACGATTTGCGCTAATTCACCAATTTGTTTGAATGTAACGGGGCAGGTGACCTCGGGCTCAAATGTCCTGCCGGGAACTGTTATTACTAATACTGCTTGGCTCGCTCCAGGAGGTCTTGCTATTGCTTCAAGCTGCACTACTAGTGCGGCTGCAGGTACTTACAGCGCGGTACTAACGCACACAGGAGCGGCCGGAAGCTGCAGTGTAATTGCCACCTCTTCTGTTGTGACTTCTAACAGTATTTCAGTCCTAGCAAGTGCCAGCGCTCCCTCTGTATGCCCCAGTGCAACCGTTCAGTTGAGCGCTACCTCTATTCAAACCGCAGCCACGCAGTACACGTGGACCATTCCCTCTTTTCCATTCAATATTACCCAAATCGGCGCACCCATAACAAGGACAAATAATATCGCAACCTTGACCAATCCAATGGTCTATACGGTCAATACGAGTTATTTTGGTTGTCCGGGTTCCGCTACCGTTGCAGTCGGATATCTGACAATTACGCCGACACTCACGCCCTCTTCTTTTTCCATCTGTGCAGGAACACAATTAACTTTATCAGCATCGGGCGGATCACTCTATACCTTCCGTTACTGGAATAATTCCATCACGCCGGCCACCAATACAATTATCGGTACCGGCAATTCGCCGACTTTCTCAAGGGTCGCCACACCTTCGCTGACCATACCCTTTCCTCATTACTATTCCGTCAGTACGACCAGCAATGGTTGTAGTGGTTCAACAACGATTACGGTCAGTGAGCGAACCTTGTTTCCAACTATAATACCCTCTTCTGCGTCCGTTTGTCCGGGCACCCAATTTACCCTCAGTGCAGGGAATGTGGGTACCGGCTCATTCACCTTTGCCGCATCTTACAGCGCCAATATCGGCTCGCCTACCCGTTCTGTGACACATGTCCCACCTACCCTCAACCCGATACCACAGAGTTACACGCTTACAGCAGACAGTGCGGGCTGCAGAGGAACAGCAACAATTACAATTAACCGTTTAACTTTACCGACCACCATTGCCGCCTCCTCCCAGTCTATTTGCGCAGGAACCGGCATTAGCTTTACTGTAAGCGGGGGAATGGACACCAAGGATACTTTATTTGGGCCTCCAGGCACTCCTCCAGGCGTTCTGGCTACTGCCATTTCAGGGACTGTAAAAGCCGTTTTTAATTTCACGCCCGTATCGACGCCCCTCTTACCGCATGTCTATACCGTGAATGCCGACAGTGCAGGCTGTAAAGGAGTAGCGACTATCACCATTGGCTTGCTGAATCTGGGACCTAAAATCAATGTTAGCCCTTCGACTGCTTCTGTTTGTCCGAACCGCCAATTCACACTGAATGCCAGTACGCCATCCGGTTCATCGACATTTACCTATAATTTTTATGGTCCGGGTGGAAGCCAGTTGAGCACCACCACAGCAACAGCCGTTACCCAATCCAGCATTCTGCCGGTGACTTATACGGTCACAGCTGATAGCTCATCCTGCTCTGGCTTTACTACCATTACAATTTTTCGGAAGGTTCTAAATCCAGTTCTACTGTCCTCACAATCTTTAGTGTGCGCAAACAGTCTTTCGCCGGCATTGACAATTACCGCAACGAACGTCGGCTATAGCACCTCCAACTCTTATACATTTGGGACTTTGTCGCCGGTGACCGGATCACTCGCCACTGGTAACTTTAGTTTTATCACTCATTCCCCTTCGGTTCAGACCGTTTATACAGTTTTAGTGGATAGTGCCGGCTGTACCAACAACCTCCTTTCGCCGCCTAGCCTAACCGTCTTCATGAGGCCTGATCTTGCTCTTACACCGGCAGCGAGTGCTGCTTCCGTTTGTCCAGGTACCTCTGCCACGATTGCTGTGACTAGTCCGGCATATGTCACTTGGCCGGTGACCTACACCTGGAGTCAGACGACTGGAAGTGGCTCTATTTCGCCGCCAGTAATTTCCCCATCCGTTGTTGTCTTTCCTTTTTCAAATTCCGTCTATTCGGTGACTGCAAAAGATAGTCTGGGTTGTGTAGGACATACCGTTATTAGTGTTGGCATTGATCCAACCATCAGCTTCCCGCTGGCACTGTCCTCTTCCGGCTCTACAATATGCGCCGGACAGACCATGACACTATCCGCAACAGCAACAATTTCAACCTTTGGAACCCCTCCAATAACCTATAGCTGGGTGCCATCATCAGGAACAGTTGCAGCCCTCGGCAATATTATTGTCTCCCCAAGTATCACCACCATTTATACAGTAATTGCTGCCAATCAATACGGCTGTGTCGCTGGAAGGACCATTACCGTTCCTGTCGGCACTTATCCAAGTACAGTGAATGCTGTTCTGGCCACTGCAACGGCCGTTTGTACAGGCTTTACTAGCACACTAACTGCCTTTAATGCGAATAGTTACATGTGGACCGGTACCACTTTTACCAATTCCATCTCACAACAATCTATTTCGGTTGGTCCAGGCGTCTACACCGTGGTGCTCTCCAATGGAGGAACGTGTACCTCTACGGTGACGATTCCAATCAACACCCTGCAACCTATTCCCATTAACATTTCAACTACCACTTATACCACTTGTATCGAAAGTAATTTTCCTAAATTTTCGAAAGCAGTGAAATTGAATGCAAGTGGAGCCGCTAGTTATGTCTGGTCACCTTATAATCCGCTAAACATGACCTATTCCTTGGGCCCAAATACCGATGTGCGCCCAAGTGCTACGACTATCTACACTGTTGTTGGAAGCACCGCTATCTGCGCTAACTCCAAGACCATCAGTATAACCGTTATTCCGCAATTCACCATGAACGTGGTACCACCATTGCCAGCGATGTGTATCGGTGATTCACTGAAGTTGATCATCGCCAATATCAGTACATTGGCAGTTGGTCCCGTCTCTGCATTCACTTATAGCTGGTCTGATCCAGGCAGTGCACCACCAATTAGTTTGAGTAATAATCTGTCGCCGACCGTGGTAGCTTTCCCTCAAAACACTTCAACCTATTCCGTAGAAGTAAAAGATAGCCGTCAATGTATCTCGCTGCCGCGACTGGTGACGCTGACGGTTTTACCAAGACCGCTGACCAGCATTGCGGTTCCCACGATTAACAGTGTGGCCACAAATAGTATTTGTTATGTCGGTTTAAATCCGGGTGCAAAAGATGTGACCATTGATTTGCTTGGTGTTAACCAAAATCAGGGACTGCAATTTGGCGTTGTGCCCACCTATACCTGGCTGCAGCCATACAAAGCGCAATATAATTCGATTCTGACACCAAGCAATAGCGCAGGAGTGACGGTGTCTGCCCCAGTTAAATTGCCGAGTGTGGTTGTCTATACCCTCATTTCCGGTTATAATGGGATTGCGGGCTGTAAGCGAATTGACACCGTAAGTGTGCGTGTGGTAGACTGTCGTCCCGTTCGAAATGTGGTCTTTACCACGACAGAAATCAATGATACCATTTGTGCCCGTAACTGTATTACCTTCCAGAATTTGACCGACACCATGGCGGGAGGTCCGCAGAAATTAAACTGGCAATTCCCTGGTGGATCGCCTGCTACTTCTACGCTTCAGATACCGACTATCTGTTATAACCTTCCTGGTAAGTATAACGTTATTCTGGGCGTATCTAATCCTTATCCAATTTCTTCCGGTGGATCCTCTCTCACTATTGGTCAGTTAGGCTTTGTGAAGGTGGTGGATGTGCCGAATGTGACGATTATCGACCCAGGCCAGGAGCGCAGCGATACAACAGTGAGGTTTGGAACAGCGATTAGACTTTCTGGTAAAGGTGCGCTGACTTATGAATGGTCGCCGAACTATAACATTACGTCTTTAACCAATCCAAATGTGACAGTTAATCCGTTTAAAACAACACAGTACATCTTGAACGGATATAATAGCAAACGCTGTACCTCAAGCGATACTATCAATGTGATTGTGATTGCGGATTGTGGTGAAATGTATGTGCCAAATGCCTTTACACCAAACAATGATGGTGCTAACGATGTGCTATATGTGCGCGGCATTTGTCTAGAGTCCCTCACCTTTATGGTCTTTAACCGTTGGGGCGAGAAAGTCTTTGAAACCTCTGATCAACGTGTTGGCTGGGATGGTTCTTATAAAGGAGACGATCTCAATACCGGTGTATTTGTCTATCGACTCGAGGGGAAAACCTATGATGGCGTAGGATTTAGTCTCAAAGGGAACGTTACATTAATTAGATAGTGAATTATGAAAGCTAAGTATATAGTACCTTCTTTTATTGCGTTTTTAGGTTTGATGGGCTCACTTATGGCACAGGATGTCCATTTTTCAATGTATACTGAAACGCCGAGTGCCATCAATCCCGCGCTAGCTGGTGTTACCTACGAAACGCGTGTTTCAGCAAATTACAAATCGCAGTGGTCTTCAGTAGCGAATAAATACGAGACCATGGCTATTTCCTTTGATCGGACCATCAAGCATAAAAAATTAAAGGATAATTATTTTGCCATTGCTGCTAATATATACAAGGATGTGGCGGGAGATGCCAAAATGGGCTTGTTAAATCCAAACCTTGGGATTGCTTACCTTCAGAAAGTCAGCAAGAAAATGAAACTGTCCGGCGGTATTCAGTCTGGTTTCTTTTACCGCACCCTCGATGCCAGCAATCTGCGCTATGATGGTAATTATAATGGTTATAACTATGACCCGACGCGTCCAAGCGGTGAGCCTAATCCGCCTCGTTCGGGATTTAGTGCGTTTGATCTTGGTGGAGGGGTTAATTTGAATTTTGTGCAGAGTGATAAATATATCAGCGCAAAAAACGCAGCAAAAATCGATGTCGGCCTATCCGCCTATCATTACAGTCTCGGCAAAACATCTTTTCTTACGACAGACGAAAAATTGAAGACGAGAATTTGTGCATATTTTAATGGCGATTTTAATATCCCCAACACGAAAAACGCAATTTTACCTACGTTTTTGTATATGCGTCAGGGACCAAGCAGTGAATTTATTGCGGGTGCTATGTTTAAATTTATACTTGGAGACGCCTCTACATACACTGCTCTGAAAAAGCCACGTGCCTTGGCAATCGGTGGCTATTACCGCTTTAAGGATGCGATTGTCCCAAGTCTGTTATTTCAATACAATACCTACGCTATAGGTATAGCCTATGACATCAATGTGTCTGCATTGACACCAGCCTCTAAGCGAAACGGAGGAATGGAGATTATGCTGCGTTACAATGTTTTTGGCGGTTATGGGGTCAATCTGGGAAGAACCGATACGAAACCCTCTTATTAATTGCAGAAGCGTTAGGAAACTAACGCTTTTTTTTTGTGGTTTATTAGTGCTCTTAATTCATAATGAGGTATGCCGAATGATTTTTTTGAATTTAAGCAGTTTAGAATTAAGCAGGACAAATGTGCCATGCGCGTCAGTACCGATGCCGTGCTACTTGGAGCCTGGGTAGTTCCTAATGGAAGCAAAACCATCTTGGATATTGGAACTGGTACCGGCGTCATAGCTCTCATGCTGGCGCAAAAATCGTCCGCTACCATCACTGCCATTGACATCGACAAAGAAAGTACGGAGCAAGCACGCGATAACGCAAACAATAGTCCTTTCAAAAACAATGTCACCGTTTATCATCAATCCTTTCAGGATCTCAGTCTGCAGTGCTCTGATAAATTTGATTTGATTGTCACGAATCCACCTTACTTCATCGATTCCCTCAAGAACAGCAGTGATACACGTACACATGCGCGTCACACAGACTCCTTAAGTTTTTCAGATCTGCTCTGCGGTGTTAAAAAACTATTGAGTGAAAAAGGAAAATTTTGTCTGATTCTTCCCACAAAAGAAGCTGCCCTATTTAGGGACCTAGCCCAAAGCAAAGGCCTCTATCTCTCGAAGTTATTGCGTATCAGAACCCGTCTTGAAAAAGATACTGAGAAACGGCACCTCATGCAATTTGAATTTAAGGAGACCGAATTTTCAGAAGCTACTTTGGTAATTGAAGCCGACAGTCATCGCAATTATACAGCTGAGTACAAGGACCTCACAAAAGACTATTACCTGAACTTTTAAAATCCCATCTCAGCAAGTATCCACTTAAAAAGTAAAATCTTGGAGTGTCCCTTTCAGCGCGTCATTTATGATATTGGACGGTGCTGAAACGGTCGGGCCCACACTACTCGTTTTCTGCAAGCTGTTGTTGTGCAACATGGCGGGCCTGCAGAAGCGCTCAAACAGGCCGCTTGGTCCCTCACGCAGCCAAGCCCATCATTGATAGTGCAAAACTGAAGTAAAATCTATCTGCTTTAAATGACACTGTTAAAAGGTAATGCGAGTATTGCCACTTCTAATAGCTCCAAACGCAAAAAATATCTTGTTATGAAAGAATGAACCTCCACAGAGAATAGTAACTCTCGCGTACATTTAAGAAGCTTCATTTTAACTTTTTTAAGCGCTATTTATTTTTATATTTGTTATAATGAGAAAGTTTACCCTTATCAGCTGCTGGGTTTTCTGCATTTTGATTAATCAGGGCATTGCGCAAAACGAAGCTCGTATCTGGTATTTTGGAAATGGTTTAGGCTTGGATTTTTCTTCTGCGACACCCAGCCTACTAACTAACGGATCAACCGCAACAAGCTTAGGTTGCGCTGGTGTCTGCAGTAGTTCAGGATCTCTTCTTTTTTACACTGATGGTGTTACAGTATGGAACCAGACTCATTCAGTTATGGCAAATGGCACTGGGCTTTTCGGAGATCCTGGTGCACAAACTTGTGTTATTGTCAAAAAACCTTTATCGCCGAACCTATATTATGTCTTTACAGTTCAGGGAGGGGGTGGCTCTGCGGGTCTCTGTTATTCGATTGTTGATATGGCTCTGGCAGGAGGTAATGGGTCGGTGACGGCCAAAAACGTTCCTCTGCATTCAACACCTTGCGAAGAAAAAATAAGTGCAACCAAACATTGTAATCAGACTGACGCTTGGGTCATGGTGCATGAAATGAACACGCAAAATTTTCAGGCTTTTGCGCTTACTGCAAGCGGTATCGGAACTATGGTAACATCTTCCTTTTCGCCCCAGCCATTTCCTATTACCACAATCAGCACTCACACTGGCTATTCTCCCAGAGGCACTATGAAATTTTCTCCCAACGGAAGGAAGCTGGCTGAAGTGTTTACTGTTTCCAGTGCTACTACCCCCATCGGAAATGGAGGTGTTGGAAGTGCGGTATTTGAAATCTGCGATTTCAACAACAGTAGCGGGTTATTATCAAACATTCAAATTGCCAGCGGCTTTGGTGGAGGTTTTTCAATATTAAGCTGGGCATACGGTACTGAATTTTCTCCGGATGGTACTAAACTTTATTTTGCAACAACCTCAGGAATGTTGGCGCAGATTAATCACTGTGTTTTTCCATCTACCAGTACTTGGGGAATCCCGTTTACAGGGGATTCCCCACCTGTTAACAGCCGCGCGGCCTCTCTGCAGCTGGGTCCTGATGGAAAAATTTATGTAGCAGTTGCTGGCTCAAATTCGATAGGTGTAATTAATAATCCTAACCTACCTACTCCTTCCTGTAATTATGTGCCAGGAGCCATCTCTCTTGGCACCGCAGTGTGTGGTCTCGGTCTTCCTAATTTTTATACGCCTTATTTTGAAAACACGTCGCAAACCTTTACAGCGGCTCAAATTCCCGGGTCTGATTGTCGCAATTATAATTTTTTTGTTCCGATAAAATGTGCGGTTGCTCCAAACAATCCAAATAGTCAAATTCCCTTTTCAGGGTATATTATCAACAATTACAGCTGGAATTTCGGTGATCCTCTTTCGGGAAGTGCTAATACATCAACAATTTCTAGCCCAAGTCACTATTTTAGCGCGGCCGGCTCATATACAGTGCAACTTGTCTTGTCCTATCTATGCGGACGTAATGACACTCTGCGGCAGACCCTTGTTGTTCCGAATACAGCAACAATTAGTGTCGTCACCCCCTCTCTAAGCTGTGGATTTGCTTCTGCCACAGTTATACCAAGTGGCGCTCTGGGTCCTTGCTCCTATACTTGGCAACCAACAAACATCAACAATGCAGTTGCCAATAATCTCAGTCCGGGAGTCTATACTGTTTTTACAAAGGATGCAGGTACTGGTTGCTCTTACATTACTACATTGTCCATTGGTCCGACTGTAATAAGCAGTTCGGTCAATGCCGCGGCAGCCTGCGCCGGTGTAAACACCGGAACTGCATTAGTACTCACTTCCGGGGGCTCTGGTAGTTACACCTATTCATGGACGGGAACATCTTCCACTTCCACGTTAGTAAGTGGCCTTCCGCTTGGCACCAATAGTGTCATCATCAGTGATCTTGCTAATAATTGTGTGCTCACTAGTACTTTTCAGATTAATCAGTCACCGCCCCTTCTTTTCAATATCAGCGCCAACATTAACAACGCACTTTGTACAGGCAATTCTTTGGTGCTATCGGGAATTTGCACCGGTGGTGCGCCCCCTTACGCTTATTCATGGATAGGTGGTAGCAACACTTCTTCAATTGCCATAACGCACAATCTCTCCGGCAGCTACACTTACACCTGTAATGTTCTAGATGCCCTGAATTGCAGCGCCAGCAAAACTTACCAGGTAATTTACATACAAACGCCCACCTTAGCGGCATCAAACGTCAGCCTATGTTCCGGTCAATCAGCAACGCTAGTGGCAAGCGGAGCTTCCACATACTATTGGTTACCTGTTAACACTAATGCCAACCCCTGCGTCATTAATCCATCAGTTTCCGGAACTTATACGCTTATTGGTAACACGGGGCCCTGTGGGACTACCAAAACAATCAGCGTTATAGTTACGCCTTCTCCAATACTCACGCTCACTTCTAATGCCCCGGTTTGTTCAGGCGGACTGCTTAGCTTATTTGGCAATGGATCTGCCGTATATTCCTGGTTGGGACCATTGGGATTCTCATCACCATTACAAAACGCAACTATCAGTCCAATTGCTTTAGCCGCGGGGGGAATATATTCTTTAACAGGAACGGGAGCTAGCGGTTGTGCATCGACATCAACATTGTCAATAACTGTATTACCTTCCCCCTTATCTCAAATCACAGGGAACACCAATCTGTGTGCTGGTCAGCTGCTGAGTTTAAGCAGTGCTACTGCCGCGCAGTACAATTGGTCGGGGCCGCTCGGCTTTTCAGCAACTACACAGAGTATCCTTTTAAACGGTTTAATAACAAATCAAAGCGGTGTTTACTCAATATCAATAACCGCAACAAACCTTTGTGCAGCCGCTTCATCAGTTAGCGTTCAGGTGAATTCAAACCCGACGATTATGATTTCGGGACCAAACATGCTTTGTTTAGGGCAACAGGCCACACTCACTGCATCAGGAGGAAGTACTTACTTTTGGAACAACGGTGGAAATACAAGTACCTTGATAATAACTCCTAATTTTTCTACTGTTTACACGGCAACTGGAACATTGAATGGCTGCACTTCTGTATCACAATTTAAGATCGGCGTTTCAGACTGTGTGGGATTAAACGAAGAATTACCTGAATTAAACATGAGCTACTTTCCGAATCCCACTAAAACCAACTTAACTTTAATTTGTGAACTACCAATGGACGTGTTACTGTTTGATGCAAGGGGCAGAATCGTTGTAAGTTGCCATCTTGAAAAGGGCAGGCAACTGATTGCAATGGAGCACTTGGCTTCCGGAATTTACTTCCTAAATGCAAGGGCAGGTGCTTATCAGCAAAAACACTTCAAGATCGTGAAGGAGGACTAAGGCTACTTACTAATACCGACCTAAAAGATTGCCAAGCCTCTCATCCTTCTACCCTAATTTACCTATAGCATAAATGCAATGTATGCTTCTCTTTCAAATAAGTCTTACTGGAAATATAAAGAGCATTAACCTGATCTAAGACTTTCTTAACTTTTAAAATTGGCTTGCCATTGCATCTTTTAAGGGCGAAGGGAGCGTCCCGCTCGGAGTTTAGCGCAGTATTAGGAGAAAGGCTTGGACTACGTTCGGCACAGGTCGCGAAAGTAAAAAAACAAAAAACCAAATTATTAATTGAAGGTTTCTTTCTAAAATTGGCATGCCAGAGCAGGACATAGCACCGAAGGGAACTTCCTGATCGGAGTGCAGTGCAGTTTTGGGAGACAGGTTTGGGCTGCAGGCGCGTCAAGTACGGAAGGACAATAAAAATAAAAAACCCCAACTTTTCAGTTGAGGGTTTCTGATGGTGAGTTAAGAATGAAGCGTTGGGACTTGTATAAATGCAAAAAGCCTCGCATTGCTGCAA
>CALPON020000008.1 GCA_943325195.2 Sphingobacterium thalpophilum
ATTTTGATTCAAGGAGATAATCGGGAAAAGATCATTGCGCTCTTGCTGAAAGAGGGGTATAAAGCGAAAAAAGCAGGCGGATAAAACTAGTTCTGTCAAGACACAAAAAAAGCCGGTCCTTTCAAACCGGCTTTTTAATTTTAACAAGGGAAGGCTTAGTGTTTGCTCAGGTATTCTGCAACACCCGCATGGGTATCTTTCAGACCTTCGGCCCCTTTGGTCCAGTTGGCAGGACATACTTCGCCATTTTCTTCGAAGAACTGGAGTGCATCTACCATTCGAAGGGTTTCGTCAACATTTCTTCCCAAAGGCAAGTCGTTAATGAGTTGGTGACGCACTAGACCTTTCTTATCGATTAAGTAGAGCCCGCGATAAGCGATCATCGGCCCGGTAGCCACCAAATTGTTGTCGACATCCACATCATAATCGCCGAACAGGGTGCCATACGCCAGAGAAATGGTTTTGGTCGTGTCTGCCACAATCGGATAGGTTACCCCTTTAATTCCGCCGGCTTTTTTCTCCATTTGTAACCATCCCCAGTGGCTTTCTTCCGTGTCTGTACTGCAAGCAACAACCGCACAGTTACGTGCTTCAAATTCCTTTAACTTTTCTTGGAAAGCGTGGAGTTCGGTTGGACAAACAAACGTAAAATCCTTCGGGTAGAAGAAAAACACAACATATTTTTGACCGATGTATTGATCGAGGGAGAAATTCTCAATGATTTCGTGCCCATTTGCAACTGCTCCTGCACTAAAGTGCGGTGCTTTTTTTCCTACAAGACTTGACATATTTTTCTGATTTAATTTTCGTTATTAACTGTGTAAAAGTAGATAATTGTTCTTAATTGTACTCTACCGTCTAAACCGTATCTTTCGGTAAAATAATCACCTTAACAAAAATTATTATATTATGAAACTTGAGTCAAACGCCCCTGATTTTACTTTATTTAATACCGATAAAAAAGAAGTTAGTCTTTCGGGACAGCGTGACGCCAATGTTCTTCTGCTTTTTTTTCCATTGGCCTTTACCAGCGTCTGTACGGTAGAATTATGCAGCATTCGTGATAATTATGCCATGTATAACCAGCTGAATGCAAGAGTCTTTGGTATTTCCGTGGATTCCTTGTTTGCTTTGGGGAAGTTCAAAGAAGAGCAGAACTTAAACTTTGATCTTCTGAGCGATTTTAATAAAACGGCTTCTGCGGCTTATGATTGTCTGTACCCCGCATTTGGCTTCGGCATGCAAGGTGTGAGCAAAAGGGCAGCCTTCATTATTGATAAGAACGGTGTTTTAAAATATTCGGAAGTCCTTGAAAATGCAGGCTTACTTCCGGATTTCGATGCCATAAATAAGACACTTGAAAGTCTGAAGTAACAGCGGTGCTAAAGCGTTTCTTTCTCCATAAGAACGCCGTTGAGGCAGGTTGTGATGAGGCGGGCCGCGGTTGTCTGGCTGGTCCTGTCTACGCTGCATCTGTTGTTTTGCCTCCGGGATACCGCAACAAATGGCTAAATGACAGTAAAAAATTATCGGAGAAGGACCGTTATGAGTTACGGCCTGAAATTGAAGAGAAAGCCATAAGTTCAGCTGTAGGAGTGGTGTCAGAAAAAGAAATTGATGCGATTAATATTTTAAATGCGTCCTTTCTTGCTATGCATCGCGCCATTGGGCAGCTGAAAATAATGCCAGAATTATTGTTGATTGATGGTAACCGTTTTAATCCCTACCCCAGCATCGATCACCGCTGCATTATTGGCGGGGATGCTAAATTTATGAGCATTGCGGCTGCAAGTATATTAGCAAAGACTTACCGCGACGATTTTATGAAAGAGGCGGCGACAAAATATCCACATTACGGCTGGCAGACCAATATGGGTTATGGGACAAAATCGCACCGCAAAGCGATACAACTTCATGGTCCCTGCGATCTCCACCGCATGAGTTTTAGACTGCTGGAAGATCAGCTTGAATTAGCCTTGGAGCCGGAAGAATAAAGTGATACCTATCTGCAGTCAGCGTCAATCAACATGAGCAAAACAAAAGTTATCATTTTCTGGGTCTTTTCACTTCTTGCTCTTTCTGCTGGTATCGCTGGCTACTTTGAACTTCGAAATACTAAAAAGCCGCAGACCGATGCTATTCAGGCGCTACCCGACAGTTGTATTCTTTACCTCAGCACCGCCAATCTTCATGATCTTGAGAATAAAATTAACCAGCGGAATCTGATTACCGATCAGCTGCGGCTACTACCTCAAGCTGCAGAACTTTTTAAAGCACTTCATGTCACCGATAGTCTGCTCAGCGAGGAAAAAGAATTAAATGATCAGCTGCTGGACAGTCGCTTTCATCTCGCTATCTATCCGCGTTCTGAATGGTTGCTCTGCTTTACGATTCGTGAATTAGGACATGAAACGGCTACCCGTAAAGCACTTTCCGAAAAATTAAAAGCAGTCAGTAAAGAGGCGTATCTGCAGTTTTCTTTTTTGAATCAGAATCTCTATTGCAGTCTGCAGAAGGGGCTGATTCGCATCTCCCCGAGTCTACCATTACTAAAACGCAGCGAAAACCAAAAACGGGGCCTGAATTCGAATCCTGATTTTCAACAATTTCTTTCCACGCTGACGGAAAATAAATTATTAACGGTCTACTCCAATCAATCGCTGCTTACCGCACAAGATGGAAAGCCAGCTCTGGCACTAAACCGCATTGTACACCAGGGGTTTTTCGCGGCAGCGGCAGAAGCAACGCCTTCCGAATTACGCATTAATGGCTTTCAATCCGTTGATAGCACAGAAGCCTTATACCTGCTTCTGCAGCAGGAGAAAGGCCAAAGAGAAGATGTATTTTCAAACCTTCCCCTAAATACAGCCTGGTTTGAAGCGTTCGGCTGCCATGAATTTAGAAATATACCATGGGAAGAAAGCCAGACGGGTAAAGACTGGTGGCGCATCGTCAATGAGCAGGCTTTGTTCAATGTCCACAAACAATTTTATGAAAGTTGCAGTGATCTTCTGGTTCGCTTTGAAACCCAGACAAAGCAACTGATTACCTGCGTGCTGCTGCAAGATACAGTGCAGGCTCAGGAGGCCTTGCAGCTGATGTCGGACAGTTTATTGAATAAGGAATCACTCCCCTTCTTCCGCTTGTCCTCTGCAGAAGGGCTCCCGCTCTTTAATCCCTTTGTGCAGGATCACTTTCGCTTTGCCATGCGATTCGGTGCCGCGCTCTATCTCAGTGATGATGCCGCGACACTATCTGGCCTTGGCAGTAACTTACTTAGTAATTACCGCTTGAATGCCAATGAAGATTTACTCGCATACAGTCAGCAAAACCTGCCAGAGTCCTTTCATTACTTGGTTTATACATCACCGCTGCAAGCGGTCACCATACCTGGCGCATTCCTCCATGCAACCGGTACCAAAGGCGCTTACGACAATTTCAGGCATTTATCTTTCTCCCTTGTTGGTGAAAAAAATTATTTTAAACTGCGTTTTCACCTCATGCTACAAATGGGAGATTCGGAACAAAAGGTGCTGTGGACCACAAGACTGGACACGACCTGCAGCAGTAAGCCCTTTTCATTCGTTAATCATAACACCAACGAAAATGAAATCCTAATTCAGGACGATGCCAATACCTTGTATCTGATGAATGCAAAAGGACAAATCCTCTGGCGTAAAAAAATGGAGGAGAAAATTATTTCTGATATTCAGCGCGTTGATATTTATAAAAACGGAAAATTTCAATTACTTTTTAATACCCGCACAGGCCTTCAGCTCCTGGACCGCAATGGCAAGGAATTACCCAACTTTCCACTTCGTCTACCTGGCGCCACCGCTGGCTTAAGTTTGTTTGATTATGACAATACGCGCGATTACCGTGTCATGATACCCTGCGCAGATAAAACCATTTACAACTTTACATTAGAAGGTAAAAAGCTGGAAGGTTTTGCGCCTGTAAAAACAGAAGATCTCGTGGATTTACCGGTGCAATATGTGGCCGTGGGTCCAAGTCAGTACCTAGTTGCCGTCGATCGCTCTGGTCACATTTACACCTTCAGCCGAAAAGGACTACCGCGGATTGGTCTAAAAAACAAAACCACGGCTGGCTGCAAAAGCTTTTATACGGATGCGGGCAGTAATACGCTCAATACACATCTTGTTTTTCTGGATGAGCAATCTGGTATGCTCAACAAAATCAGTTTCGCGGATGTGCAACATCTTTCTCATCTGGACATGGAAACTGCGGACGCCTCTTTGCAGTTCACACAAATAGACGAAAACCGCAGTGTGGACCTGCTAATTGCTTCCGGACAGCAAGTGGCAGCGTATGATTTTTCAGGCTCACTGATCTTTGAGAAGAATATAGAAGACCCCGTCACTAGTGCAGTCTATTTGGCGGATGAAAGCCATAACCTCGTTTTACTATACAGCAAGGAAAAAGGCTCCCTGAAAGTACTCGATCTGTTAAGACATACAGAAAAAACACAAAAGGCTTCGGCACCAGGTATGGCTATGGATTTGTTTAAAGACCGTCATTATTATCTGTTGTTGCCCAACAGCCGAGAATTAAGTTGTATTCCCTTGAAATAAAAACAAACTAGCCTTTGTAATGAAAGGACCCGGCGGTGGACTGCACAGTCACGGATTTACCGCTTCCCTTTTCCACACGCCCAATGATCTGCGCATCAATATTAAAACCTCTACTGATGGCTATAATATCTGCCGCCGCTGCAGGATCGACATAAAGCTCCATCCGGTGTCCCATATTAAATACTTTATGCATTTCATGGTAATCGGTATGGCTCTGTTCCTGAATCATTTTAAAAAGTGGAGGAATGTCAAAGAGTTGGTCCTTCACCACATGAAGTTCGTCCCGTAGGAAGTGTAATACTTTTGTTTGCGCACCACCACTGCAATGCACCATTCCGAAAACCCCGGCTGCCGCTTCATTCAGTACTTTGCGAATAACGGGTGCGTAGGTCCGCGTTGGAGAAAGCACGAGGCGGCCGGCATCTATTTTTTCGTTCTTTAACGTACCATCTGGTGAGGTGTAGCTCACTGCCACTTTATCGGTTAGCTGCATTCCGCCTGTATAGACCACTTCCTGTGGAAGAGCGGGGTCAAAACTCTGCGGATAGCTTGTCGCCAATAATTTACTAAAGACATCGTGTCGTGCGGAAGTGAGGCCGTTACTGCCCATGCCGCCATTATAGGCTGTTTCATAGCTTGCCTGCCCGGAACTGCTGAGGCCAACAATGACCTGACCTGCCGCAATTCGGTCGTTACTGATCACCTGATCTCTGCGCATGCGGCAAACTACGGTGCTGTCCACAATAACGGTCCGCACCAAATCCCCCACATCAGCAGTTTCGCCGCCTGTGCTATGAATGCTGATGCCGTTATCTCTCAGACTTTGGAGAACCTCTTCCGTACCATTAATAATTGCAGAAATCACCTCACCTGGTACCAGATTTTTATTGCGACCGATGGTGCTAGAGAGGACAATGTTTTCAAGCGCACCGACACAAATAAGGTCGTCCAGATTCATAATCACCGCATCCTGAGCAATACCTTTCCAGACATCGAGGTCACCTGTTTCTTTCCAGTACATCCAGGCCAGAGCACTCTTGGTTCCTGCACCATCGGCATGCATGACCAGACAATGCTCCTCACTGCCACTGAGCAGGTCAGGCACAATCTTGCAAAATGCTTTCGGAAAAAGTCCTTTATCTAGTTTTGCTATTGCCGCATGAACATCTTCCTTGCCTGCGGAGACACCTCTCATCTGGTATTTATTATCGCTCATCTCAGACACAAAGATAATTATTTGTTTTTGTTGCAGCTTCTTGGGACCTAGCGCAGGATATCCTTATTTTTGCGCTGTTTTACGCGTGGTCAGAATCTCAATCGTCAACTATACCAATACACTTCCCTTTAAATGGGCACTGCGCCGGCATTCGCTGCTGTCGGAGATTAATTTGCAGGAGGACATCCCTAGCATCTGTGCACAGAAGCTGAAATACGGACAGGTAGACCTCGCTCTGGTACCCGTGGCCCTGTTGCCTGAACTCGAGCACTACTTTATTGAGACGGACTTCTGTATTGGCGCTGTCGGTGCGGTAGAAAGCGTCAAATTATACAGCAGGGTGCCTTTAGAGGACATTCGGCAAGTGGTGCTAGACTATCAGTCCCGATCCTCCATCGCGCTCACACGGGTTCTCTTTCGTTTTTTCTGGCAAAAAGAGGTGCGTTTTGTGGAAGCCCTGCCCGGCTTTGAAGATCAGATTGACGGGGATAGTGCGGCGGTTGTGATCGGGGACCGGACTTTTGCGCTCAATGGCGCTTATCCTTTCGAATACGATTTAGCAGAAGAGTGGCAGAAATTCACGGGACTTCCCTTTGTGTTCGCCGCCTGGGTGAGTACAAAAAAACTGAATCCTGAATTCATTGAACGCTTTAATGACGTTCTTAAATCGGGGGTCCTGCAGATTCCACTCGCTATTCGTGAAGATTTTATACCAGGTCTGCTGAGTCCCGAAAAAACACTGGATTACCTCAGTAATAAAATCAGTTATCAACTGGATTCAGAAAAAAGAAAGGGCTTGCAACTTTTTCTGGATTATATCAAGAAGCTTTAAACGCCTCACCTAAGCGGACCTTCAGACTGGCAGGCTGCATTTCAAATACCAATTTAGCATCTTCCAAAACAGGCTCGCCGTCAAAATGCACACTCTCTTCTGCTTCCCGTTCAATGCGGAGCGCATCGCAGACCAAGGTCTCAATGCAGCAAGAGCGGTAGGCTTTGCGGCGGATAATATGGCTGAGCAGTCCCGGTAATTTAAAAACATTAAAAGGATGAAGAATAACGACATGGAATTTACCATCGCAGAGACTGGCCTGCGGTGCGATGTAAAAGTCGTTACCATACTGCCCAGCGTTAGCGACTGTAATCAGGAAAGCTTTGCGGCGCAGCGTCATCCCATTCAAATGCAGAACATACGTACGGGCCTTATAACGTAGAATTTCACGGGCAATAATCTGCACATAACTGCGGAATCCCCGCCGGAGAGAAGAGGCAAATAAATGACCAATATGCGCATCAAATCCCGTTCCTGCCGTGCAAAAAAAAGCATGTCCGTTGACGGTGCCAGAATCAATAAGAGCAGACCGGCCGCTAATAATTTGTTGAAGGCACTGCTTGACGTTCATGGATAAAGCGAGAGAACGCGCCAGTCCATTGCCAGAGCCAAGCGGAATAATGCCTAGGCAAATGCCGGTACCTATCAATTCCTGCGCTACTCGGTTAACCGTTCCATCGCCACCTGCAGCCACCACATCAGAAAAATCGCGACTTTTAATGCGACTGCTGATCTCAGAAAAATCATCTTTATTTTTCCAGATTAGGACTTCATACTTTAGATCAGAAGGCAATTCCGCATGAATCAAATCAATGATGACCTCAGACTTTTTTTTTCCCGCATTGGGATTCACAATAAATAGAATTCGGCGCTGCATGTGGTGTTCACAAAAGTAGAAAAATACACCTGCCCGGCAAGCCAAGCAGCACGAAACAGCTTAAAAAACCAGCAAAATAATCGTAGCTTTGTTCTTTAACAAGTTCACATGGAAAAAACGCTCAAAGCCTTAGGCATTAAAGATAGCAATGAAGGATGTTCAACTGGCAGCACCTGGTTTTCCAGTGGTACTGAATTAACCTCCTACAGTCCAGTCGACGGCAAAGCCATCGCAAAAGTAAAGACTGCTACCCGCGCAGATTTTGATAAAGTTTTGGCGACGGCAAAAGAAGCTTTTTTGTTCTGGCGCGACATTCCGGCTCCGCGTCGTGGCGAATACATTCGTCAGTTTGGCGATAAACTTCGTGCAAAAAAAGCGGAACTTGGGCGTTTGGTTTCCTACGAAATGGGTAAATCCCTGCAGGAAGGTCTCGGCGAGGTACAGGAGATGATTGATATTTGTGATTTTGCGGTTGGACAAAGCCGTCAATTATATGGCTTGCAGATGCACAGCGAACGCAGCAATCACCGCATGATGGAACAATGGCATCCATTGGGAGTGGTTGGAATTATAAGTGCTTTTAATTTTCCGGTGGCGGTATGGAGCTGGAACACAGCCCTGGCTTGGATTGCTGGTGATGTTTGTATTTGGAAACCATCGGAAAAAGCGCCCCTCTGCTCTATTGCCTGTCAGAATATCTGGAATGAAGTAGCGAGAGAAAATAGTTTACCGGATGGCATTTCCTGCATCATTAATGGTGACTACAACATTGGTGAGTATCTAACGACATCAACAGATGTTCCGCTCATCAGTGCGACTGGTTCCACGCGTATGGGAAGAATTGTAGGTTCAAAAGTTGCGGAACGTTTTGGTAAAAGTATATTGGAACTCGGCGGTAATAATGCCATTATAATCACGGAGCATGCGGACCTGAATATGACCATTGTCGGTGCCGTATTTGGCGCTGTGGGTACAGCGGGACAGCGTTGCACCAGCACACGCCGTCTCATTATTCATGAGAGCATTTATACCAAGGTAAAAGAAAGTCTGGTGAGGGCCTATGGCCAGTTAAAAATCGGTAATCCACTGGATGAAAATATGCATGTGGGTCCCTTAATTGACACCGACGCCGTGAAGACCTATCTGGCCGCTCTAGAAAAAATAAAGGCAGAAGGCGGACAGCTCGTGGTGGAAGGCGGCGTCCTGCAGGGCGCGGGCTTTGAAAGTGGATGTTATGTAAAGCCAGCAATTGCTGAAGCGCGCAATGATATGGCGATTGTTCAGCACGAAACTTTTGCGCCAATTCTTTACCTCATCAAATATAAAACGCTAGAAGAAGCTATTGCGCTTCAAAATGGTGTCCCTCAAGGTTTATCGAGTGCCATCATGACCTTAAATATGCGTGAGGCTGAGTTATTTCTCAGTGCAAAGGGAAGCGATTGTGGTATTGCGAATGTGAATATCGGTACAAGTGGTGCTGAAATTGGCGGGGCATTTGGCGGAGAAAAGGAAACTGGTGGTGGTCGCGAGAGTGGTTCTGATTCTTGGAAAGCGTATATGCGCAGACAGACAAATACACTGAACTACGGCAACAATCTGCCATTGGCACAGGGTATTAAATTTGATCTGAGTTAAAGGTCTGCAGAGATTTCTTTATCTACCTGCACCACCGGATTTTCATCTCGGAAAGGATTTCTCGGAATCCATTCTCCAGGCTGAAGGAAAGAGATGAAGGGCTTTTGAATTATTTTGGAAATGGTGTTTTGCGGTTTGATATAGCAAATGAGATCCACCGGCTTCGCCCCAACAGTGGTCTTGATTTCCGAAGCAGTGCGACCCAGATTCACGCGATCACATCCATGAAGCAGTCCTTCGTTAATCATACACAATAAAATATTCTGATACAAACAGTATTCCGCATTGAAGTTGTAATCCATGCCAATGTAATGCGCTTCAAGGGACTTGTCCGGCATCACAAAAGCACTTGCAAAGGCCATTAAAGTGCCTTCTTTGTAAAACGCTTTCACAACAAATTGCTCGCCAAACAAGCGCTTGACACTGCTGAAATAATCGGCTGGCAATTTGATCAGCTTAAATTTTGCCTTATTAAATATCTGCGTGTAAAGCGCAAATAATGCGGCTTCTTGCTCTAAAATGGCACTCAGGGGGAGATAGCGCTGCTCCAGTTGCGAACACGCTTTTATGACACTTCTGGAGCGGTTTCGGTATTTTTTCGAGAATAATTCAAGATACTGTGGCAGTGTTGTCACATTCGCTGGCAGCGTGACGACCAGATTGGGCTCCACTTTAAAATCATTGTAACGCTTCTGCCTGAAAGCAAGCGCCGGCTGCAAAGGCTCGTGAAAATCTTTAATGAGTACGGCTGAAATCCCTCCCTTTAATTTATCTTCTTTGGCAATCAAATCCGTCAATTCGAGAAGTAGCGCCGAAGCAATTTCAGGTTCAATGTCCGGCATATGAAATCCATAAGGACCGCTGACTAGATTATTTCCGCAGGTCACCAGACGCATGAAGGTTTCATTGCGGTTACTGTCAACATACTTCTCAAATATGCTGAGGCGACGACTCGTGTTTTTTTCCACCTGCTTATTAAAGAGGTCCCCGAAAATTCCAGCTTTAAAATCAATCACCTGAAAATATAAAATACCACGGGGCTGCTGAGCTTCATACAAAATAACGTATCGGCATTGCATTTTACTGAAACTGCCACGCTCAAGAATAGAAAGATAAGCGAGGTTAAAGAAAAGATGGCTGGTTCCTACCACTTTTTCCCAATCCTGGGCAGGAACTTCGCTAGCATTTTCAAAAAGAGAAAAATTATAGCTTTTATCGAGTGCCCGGTGAGGCAAAAAACGTTTACGGGAATAAGCGGGCTTACAAAACAGAAACATGCGCAGCTAAAAGTATACAAATAAAATGGGGGCCACTAGGTGCGATTTATTAAAAATGCCTAAAATCAGAGCGTATCGAGTATCTTAGTGGCATGAACTGGAAGCAACAGATCAAGGCCATTGATCAAAGTGGTTTAGAGGACCGTGTGCGCCGTTTTCAATCGCGCAGTGTGAAAGGGGAGGCAAAGATCACCGCTCTGCATCTGGCGCTGAGTATGATCGATCTTACAACACTCGAAGGGAAAGACACGGAAGGAAAAATAACTCAGCTCTGCCACAAAGCACTTTTTCCATGTCCCGACTTGCCGGATCTCCCCTGCGTTGCAGCGGTCTGCGTCTATCCAAATCATGTTGCACAGGCTAAAAAACAATTGTCTCTCACATCTGTGAAAATCGCCTCCGTTGCCACTGCTTTCCCTTCAGGAAACAGCGACAGGAATCAGAAGCTACAGGAAGTCCGCCTGGCAATTGATGCAGGAGCTGACGAGGTAGACATGGTCATCAGCCGGGGTAAATTTCTGCAAGGTGAATACGCCTTCGTAGAAGATGAAATTGCGGCGGTCAAGGCGGCTTGTGGCGAGAGCCGTCTCAAAGTAATTTTAGAAACAGGTGAGATAGGTCCACTTGAAAAAATTCGTCTCGCTGCCGACATAGCCATGGCCGCGGGAGCTGATTTTATTAAGACATCTACCGGAAAAATTCAGCCAGCTGCGACCTTACCGGTCACGCTGGTCATGCTGGATGCCATTGCTGATTATCACCGCAAAAGCGGAAGGATGGTGGGTATGAAACCAGCAGGCGGCATTTCAACTGCGAAAACAGCTTTGCACTATTTAGTTATGTTACAGGAAACCCTGGGCGGGGCTTGGATGCAGCCGGATTGGTTCCGTTTTGGTGCCAGCAGTCTGGTGAATGACATCGTGCTTCAATTATTAAAACAAAGTCAGGGCGCATACGCTAGTAAGGATTATATAAGTATTGACTAATGAAAAAAGATAACACTTCTCCCTTTCATATCCCCTATTCAGCTGCGCGGGAAAAAACCGAATTTAAAGCGCGCTACGGCCTCTTTATCAACGGCGCTTTTCGTGCACCCTTATCGAGAAAGTATTTCTCCTCCATTAATCCCGCTACGAAAGAAATTTTAAGTCAGGTCGCTGAGGCTGGCGCTGCGGATGTTTCCCTCGCGGTCACTTCCGCGCAGACCTGTTACAAAAATACCTGGAGTAAGCTGCCTGGCGCTGAGCGGGGTAAATACCTCTTTCGAATTGCTCGCCTGATTCAGGAACGCAGCAAAGAACTGGCACTGGCAGAGAGTCTCGACGGAGGCAAACCCATTCGCGAAAGCAGAGACTTTGATCTACCACTTGCAGCGCAGCATTTTTTCTATTACGCCGGCTGGGCTGATAAAACGGAGTACGCTTTTCCCGGCAAAAAAGTAAAGCCCCTCGGTGTGGCCGCGCAGATTATTCCCTGGAACTTTCCACTGCTCATGGCGGCTTGGAAAATTGCCCCAGCACTCGCAACTGGCAATACGGTGGTTTTAAAACCGGCAGAAAGCACCAGCCTTTCTGCTCTTTTGCTTGCAGATATTCTGAGGGATAGCGGACTGCCACCGGGAGCCGTTAACATTATCACTGGCGGAAAAAAAACCGGCGAACAACTTGCTATCCATCCTTTAGTAAGCAAACTAGCCTTTACCGGCAGCACCGCAACGGGCAAGCACTTACAGAATTTACTGTCGGGGACGGAGAAAAAAATGAGTTTAGAACTCGGTGGGAAATCCGCTCATGTCCTTTTAGAAGATGCCGCTATTAATGAAGCCGTGGAAGGAATCATTCAAGCCATCTTTTTTAATCAGGGGCATGTGTGCTCTGCTGGCTCCCGTTTATTTGTGCAGGAATCCATTGCGGAAGAAGTGATTTATAAACTGAAAAAACGAATGGAAACGCTCATCATTGGAGACCCAATGGATAAGAATACCGATATAGGTGCCATCAACAATGAACAACAATTCAAAAAAATAAATTCCTATTTACAAGAGGTTCGCGCAGAAGGTCTAGAAGTCTTTGACTGCGGTCAAGCGCTGCCACCACAGGGCTATTACTGCCGCCCGACTCTGGTCATCGGAGCAGGACAGAGTCACCGCATCGTTCAGGAAGAGATTTTTGGTCCCGTGCTGAGCGTGCAGACGTTTAGGACGGTGGACGAAGCGATTGAGAAAGCCAACGCGACGCCGTATGGACTTGCTGCGGGCATATGGACCGATAAAGGTGCACGCGCGCTTGGCCTTGCAAGGCGCATGAATGCGGGTACCGTGTGGATTAATGGGTACAATAAGTTTGATCCGACCGCTGCATTTGGTGGTTTTAAAGAAAGTGGCTTTGGGCGGGAAGGCGGCATTGCTGGTTTACTTCCTTACATTCAATGGGCTTAGACCATATTTTTAATTATTTTTACAAGGATGTACAGACTCTTTAACTTGTTCTGGCAATATAATTTACCGCGCTGGTCGATTCTTATTATCGATACGCTGGTATGCGCTTTTGCCCTGAGCCTGGCCTTTTTAATTCGTTTCGATTTTAACAGTATGCCAGCCGCGGATGCTGAAAATCTGAAAATGGATTACGTCATCATCCTCTCTATTCGCTTTTTATCGTTCGCTCTATCAAAAACCTACAAAGGCGTGGTACGCTATACCAGTTCGCGCGATACGGTCCGTATTTTCGCTGTCATTCTCTCAGGGACCTTCACGGTTATTCTTATCAATCAAATCTGGTTTGTCTTCAAGGAAAGTTACTTTATTTCGAATGCGGTGATTATCATCGATGGACTGGTGAGTTTGTTTTTAATGGTCAGTTCAAGGCTTGCGGTCAAAGCTCTGTATTCGGAGTTAAAGAATCCTGCAAAGGACAAGCTGAATGTGCTGATATTTGGCGCAGGAGAAAGCGGCATCATCACGAAGCGGACACTGGACAGAGATGCCGCCATTAAGTATCGGGTTATTGGCTTTATAGATGACGATCAGAAAAAACACGGGCGCTCTTTTGAAGGTGTTTTCGTTTATTCACTAGATAAACTCCCTGCATTGAGCAGAGAGTATAATATTGAGTTTGTCATTATTTCGATTCAGAAACTTTCCATTAGAAAGAAAAATGAACTTACCGACCAGTGCTTAGCTGAAAATGTTCGTGTTCTAAATGTACCTCCTGCTGCTAAGTGGATCAATGGCGAATTAAGTTTTAATCAAATTAAAAGTATTCGTATTGAAGATTTACTGGAGAGAGATCCGATCCGTCTTGACGAAGCACAAATTGGTGAGCACCTGCGCGGTAAAGTGGTATTGATAACTGGCGCGGCGGGCAGTATTGGTTCAGAACTGGCGCGACAGTGCCTGCGTTTTAATCCTAAGAAATTATACCTGCTCGATCAGGCTGAATCGCCATTGCATGAGCTGGACCTTGAGTTTTCAGACCGTACAGATCGTCCCGCATACGAAGTAGTCATGGCCGATGTTCGCAATGAAGACCGAATGCGGAATGTTTTTAAAACGTTTTGCCCCCACATTGTCTTTCATGCTGCCGCCTACAAGCATGTACCCATGATGGAAAATAATCCCAGTGAATCCTTGCTGACGAACGTGCTGGGGACAAAAATTGTAGCTGACCTTTCCGATGAATTTCGTGTTGAACGCTTTGTTTTTGTTAGCACCGATAAAGCGGTGAATCCAACCAATGTAATGGGAGCCAGCAAACGTATAGCAGAGATTTATATTCAAAGCCTTGGCAAAAAAAGTAGTACGAAATTCATCACGACCCGTTTTGGCAACGTACTAGGCTCTAATGGTTCCGTCATTCCCCGTTTTAAAAAACAGATTGAAGCAGGAGGGCCTATTACCATTACTGATCCTGAGATAACCCGCTATTTTATGACCATTCCAGAGGCCAGTCAGCTGGTGCTGGAAGCTGCATCAATGGGCAATGGGGGCGAGATATTTGTCTTTGATATGGGGGAATCAATCCGCATTGTAGACCTGGCAAAAAAAATGATTCAGTTGGTAGGACTTAAAGAGGGGAAAGATATCCGAATTATCTACACGGGACTTCGACCCGGTGAAAAGTTGTATGAGGAGCTGCTTGCCAATGCAGAGAATACCCTGCCAACACATCATGCACAAATATTGATTGGCAAGGTGCGTGAATACGCCTATGAAGAAGTAAAGGTCATTATCGAGCACCTCATCGAGTCCTTCGACACCCAAAATAATGAACTCATTGTGCAGCGGATGAAAGAACTGGTCCCTGAATTTAAAAGCAACAATTCGATATTTCAAAAGTTAGATAATAAACAAGCCTGATGAGAAAATTACTCCTGCTCCTTATTCTAGTACCCGCTTATTTAAGCAGCCAGAGTAAAAAACCAAGACTAGTGGTGAGCATCGTCGTGGACCAAATGCGCAACGACTACATCTATCGCTACTGGAGTCGATTTTCAGACGGGGGGTTTAAGCGCCTCGTGACAGAAGGGACCCATTTCAGGAACGCCCATTACAATTACATTCCCACCTACACAGGTCCGGGCCACGCAAGTATCTACACAGGCACCACACCCCGACACCATGGCATTATAGGAAATGACTGGTACGATAAGCGGCGTAAAATCTGGACCAGTTGTGTCAAGGATGAAACCGAGCAAAGCATCGGAACTGTTAATGAAAATGGTAAAGCATCCCCGAAAAAATTACTAGCCAGCACCATTGGAGACGAATTAAAGCTGAGTACAAATGGAAAAGCAAAAGTCTTCAGTTTAGCCCTGAAAGACCGAAGCGCTATTCTTCCCGCCGGGCATGCGGCAGACGCTGCCTTCTGGCTGGATGAAGCCAGTGGTAATTTTATTTCTTCCACAGCCTATCTCAGTGCACTGCCCAAGTGGCTGGAGCAATTTAATTCAGAAAAAAAAGCGGAAAAATACCTCACAACCGGCTGGCAGACTTTATATCCGATTGCCAGCTACACAGCATCCCTTCCGGATGACAATAAGTACGAAGCCCATCCTTTCTCTGAAAAACCTGTCTTTCCCTACTCCTTTCAATCGTATTTAAATAAAAAAAATACCGGCATCATCAGAGGCACACCCTTTGGAAATAGCCTGACGAAGGACCTCGCAATCGCCTGCCTCAAAAACGAAAGTCTGGGTAAAGACGACATCAGCGATTTGTTCTGTATTAGTTTCTCCAGCACAGACATTGTAGGCCATTCTTATGGCCCCCGTTCCGTTGAAATTGAGGATGTTTATTTGCGATTAGACCGTGACCTCGCTGAACTACTGCAGGCTTTAGATCAGGAAGTCGGCAAAGACAATTACGTCTTGATGCTCACTGCTGACCATGGCGGGGCTGAAGTACCGGCACACTTGCAAGATTTAAAAATGAGTGGTGGCTATTTGCGTGATAAGGAACTTTCCAAAACTATTAAACAGTTTTTATGGGAGAACTATGGCGACAGTACCTGGATGGAAAGTCTCAGTAATGCACAGATTTTTCTGAACGAACAGAAAATCAATGAGAAAAAGGCAAACGTGCAGGAAGTCGAAGCCCGGCTCTGTCGCTTTTTGACGGGCATCAACGGCGTCGCTGAAGCCTATTCTTCGGCGGTTATGAGGGATGCTGCATTTGGCCTTAGCGATATCCGGAATTTACTTCAAAATGGCTATAACCATCAGCGTAGCGGAAATATCTGCTATGTTTATCAACCCGCCTGGATGGACTATGAAGAGAAAGGGACCACGCATGGGGCAGGTTATTCGTATGATACGCATGTGCCTGTCATTTTTTACGGTAGCAGTATCGTCCGATCTGAACGACTGGATTACATGAGCATTACCCAAATTGCACCGACACTCTGCGAACTGCTTCGCATCTCACAACCCAACGCCTGTTCTTCTGCTCCCTTACTGAATGTCACCAAATGAAAAAAACAATCACCATCACGCTGACTTTGATTGTGCTTTTCAGTTCCTGTCATGTTGGCCGCTTTTTCATCTATAACTTTTCAGATATAAGAGATTATAAAAAATTTCCCTACCGACCATTGAAACCGGCACCAGAGCCGTTTTACTTTAAGCCGAAAACTAATCAAACTATTCAGGTAAATCCTAAAGATAAAAAGGGTCGCGAACATAATTTTGAGGAAGTATTACAAAAAAACGGCACTGTTAGTTTTCTGGTCATCAGAAACGACAGTATCATTTATGACTGGACAAGGAACACGTATGATTCCGCAAGTATCATTCCTTCTTTTAGCATGGCAAAATCGTTTGTCTCGGCTTTGGTAGGAATTGCTATTGGAGAAGGAAGCATTAAAAGTACGGCGGAACCCATCACGAACTATCTTGCGCTTCCTGCCAATAAAGGATTTGAAAAGATTACGATTCAGCATCTGCTGGACATGCAGTCGGGTATTCACTTCATTGAAAATTATTATAATCCCTTCGGAGATGTCGCCAAATTCTATTATGGCAATCACCTGCGTAAATACGTCAAACACCTTCGAATCGCCAAACCCCCAGGATCCGAATTTGAATACCTAAGTCTCAACACCGAACTCCTGGCCATGATTGTAGAAAAGGCAAGTGGTAAAACCTGTACTGCATACCTTCAGGAAAAGCTGTGGACGCCAATCGGAATGCAGTTTTCCGCTAGCTGGAGCATTGACAGCAAGAAAGGTGACATGGAAAAAGCGTTTTGCTGTATCAATGCGCGCACCATCGACTTTGCAAAATTAGGTAGATTGTATTTAAAAAAAGGCGAGTGGAATGGTCAGCAATTAATTCCCCGCAGTTGGGTGGAAGCCTCGGTTTATGATAGCTCCGACCGTAATGATTTTATGTATACAAATATGTGGTGGCATACGCGTCTTTATTCGGAAATCTCAGATACCGTAAAAATAAAAACCGCCTACCGCATTGCATACATAAAAGGCAATAAGGATAAGCCCTACGTCGTGTCACCGGCAGGAGATTTTTTTGCGCAGGGTCACCTAGGACAGTTCATCTATGTGTATCCGAAAAGCAATATAGTAATTGTGCGCCTCGGGAAAAATGAAGGCAAAATCTACTGGCCTCAACTGATGCGCAGTATCGCCATCAAAAACACTTTATAAACCCGCTGAAGATTTATGTCCAAAGCTGATGCGCATGTTTTTCGTCGGGCCGCGGTAATTTAATTTAAGACCCTTAATATTTCCTGCATTTTCCCCGGAGGACTTCGGTATATAATTTTTACTACGTTTTCTTAAATTACTCCAGGGCACAAGCAGATTGATGTTCGAAACCCCTTTGAAGTTGTATAAGCCATCGACGACAAAAAAATTGAAAACGCTGCTGGCCACTTCCAATTCATCAATACGCATTCGGTACCCTTCAAAATGAAAATTCTCACTCAGCTCGGAAAATGAAATATCATTAAAGTCCCTGTTTCTGAGCAAGAGCGTTGCCAAATTTTGCAAGGGTTCGAAATTCAGAAGATGCCCTTCCCTTAGTTTCAGGCGGACATCACTTTTAAGCGTGCTAGAAATAATTTCAAATTTTTCGTCCAGCTCCGTCAGAACTTTTGCTTCACAACTCAGAACACCTTTGATATTATCGGCAGTCACCGCATCCTGTCGGAAATTTTCGAACTGCGAAAATAATTTGGTAACGTTGACATTGGAAAGAGAAAGATCGGCGCGCAACAGCGTAAAATCGGACAGAGTGCCATGGGCCAAGATGCGGCCTTCACAGGCATTTACAGCAATAGACTTGATGTTTAAGAAGTCGTTTTTGTAAAAAAGATCTGCATTGGCGTATTCAGCGACTACTTTGCGAATAAGCATTTTACGTGCAAACAACTGCACATTAAATTCGAAGTGACTGAGGCCAGCATCGCTGAGTTTTTCAATTCCGGATTTTTCTGCCTTTTTATTTTTATTCTCTGCAGGTCCACTCGAGGAGTTAACTCTACTGACTGCCCGCTCTTTTTCTGCAAAAAGCGGATTCAAATCGAGCACATCAGCATGAGCGGCGACCTTCGCTTTAAAGCCACTGCAGTGTCCAAACAGATAGGGTGTAAAATCGTCCGCTTTTCCTTTTAGCAGGGCAGTACCGACAATGGTTTTTAGTCTGAGCGAATCAAACTCCAAATCGCGATTGTTCAATGTCGCCACACCATTTATGACATAGTTGAAAGGCCGGTTAAATTCCCTGTAGCTCAACTCCTTAAACAACAGCCGAGCGCGCAGCCGCATGGGCTTATCTAGAAACTCATGTTCATTTAATTTTACTGCAGGTCCGGAATAGGCGATAGTAGCCCTCACTTTTCCCTTCAATAAAAAATCCCGAGCGACTTTAAAATCTACATCCTCAGCTTTGATGTCGAGTTGCCCGCCAAAGGACAGAAAGGGTTCTGCAAGGTTGCTGACCTTAAGGCGTCCCGAAAAAGGAAAATTATAGACATACCCCTTTAAGGGATATATCATCAGTGTAGCCTTGGCCATATCGCCTTTGGTCTTCGTGCTATCAATCGAACGCAGACGCGCCTTAAAATTGACATGCGAATAGGGTACTTTGCTATGGCCCATGGTCAAGCTCTGATCTTTTCCTTCAAAGTCCAGAATAAAAGCTGGTTCCTGTCGCTGCCCGGGATTGGTGACCAGAAGCAGAGAAGCTCGGAGTGTTTTTCGGATATTAAAATTATCCATCACGCGTTGAATGCCCGGCGGAAGCAGTTCCGCAATTTTATTGTAATTAGCCTGCAACAGACTGGTGGAGAAGGCCAAACGTTGCTCATCTTTTTTTTCAAATAACAACCAGAATGGATAGCTTTCTTTGTCAATAACCGCAAGGGAGCCCGGCATAGCGAAAAATGATTTAAGCTCCTTGTTCCAAACCAGGCGCGTATCCAGTTGCACCTCTTTATCGTGCAGAAAAGAACCTCGGCGGGAATTAAAGATTAGGTCGACGACTTTGACCTTCCCTTTCACGGTCGCAATCAAACCTTCCTCGTAATTCTGAATGCGCAGATCCTGCTGTTTGATGACGACATTAAAATCCTGTCGTCTACCTTTGTCCTGATAATGAACCTGGCAGTTTTTTAAATGAATAGTGCGTAATTCAAAATTTATTTTTTGTTTCTCCTGCTCTGCTTCGCTTCCAAGTGCATTGGCTGAGGTGTGGACTAAGGTGTCGCGCTCTTTAAAAATGAAATTAGATGCTCCATCCGTCTCTTTACGCAAGGCTATTACCGCGTCGTTGATGGCAATGTGCCGGACCACAACCTGTCCCTTCCGTAACTGTCTTAAATCAAACGCAAAGGCCAGACTGCGGGCACTCAGCGCAGGGGGACTTGTGGCTGGTGCATAAGCACTGCGAACAAGTACGTCATTAAAATCAACTGAAGCATGCGGCCAATTATCAAAAAAGGAAATTTGTACATCTTTCATCTGAAGTACGATACCATGGCGTTCTTCTAGCTCTTTAATTAGACGATCACTCAGATCTTTCTTATAAAAAGCAAGTAATAAAAACGCGACAATCATTAGCAGCACAACTGTAATGATTAGGCCAAGGAGTATCCACTTAATAACTTTCATGTAAGCCGGCGGCGTACTAAGTTACTAAAAGAAAAAAGAAAAAGAGGAAGGACTGACCGACCCAAAAGTGCCACTGAAAGTCCAAATAATAAAATGTGACAGGAAGAACCGAAATTTCTTAGCCAAGCATCAACTGGTAGGCAGCCCCTCGACGATTTTTTTTGATGGACTCTTCTACACAAGAGCCGCTCGCCTCCCTCAATACACCTTATTCTATGAGCGAAGGCATCTTGCTACTAAATTTTAAGAAATGGCCAGTTTCTTGTAAGGTTTTTATACGCTCCAAAAAGCGCGCGTTCTATTTCAGAAAACCCTTTATTTTTGGCGTTCCGCCCAAGCAAAAAAGACTGTTTTTCAACTATTTTTAAAATACGAAACCCCGCCTCAGTCAATCCGCAAGGCATATTTCCCTAACAATCCAGCCAGACCATCTGTCGAAAAACGAGCTCCTTTTACTTTATTTAATTCGGGGTCCAGTCCAAAGTTAACTGCAGTCCGGAAGTCCGCATTGATTAAACTACTTCGTTCAAAAACAGTGGATTGCAAATCGCAATGATCAAAACATACTTTATCCGCTAGGGCCTCAGTAAAATCCGCTTCCCTTATTTTGCAATTCTGAAAATAGGTGCCAGGCATTTTGACTTTATAAAAAACCACGTGATCCATGGCGCAATTTTCAAAGCGAAATGAGAGAGCAAAGGCACTGCACTTATCGAACTGCAATCCCAATAATTTAGAGCTACGAAACACAACATCCTGAAAGGAAGACTGACGGAGTTGCGCCATACTTAAATCACAGTCTGTAAAAACACAGTCAATGAATTTGCAGGAAGATAAATTAGCATTTGAAAAATTACAGGCAGCAAACTCCACGCTTTCATATTGTTTCTCCTCGGGTGCCCTTCCCGAGTAATTGATTTTACTGATTGTCTCCACCTTTCTGTTGTATACTACTTAGTTCATAAAGTTTTATTATTATTCTTTTCCGCTGATAATGCTGTCCAACAGCGAGGGATCAAGCAGGGTAGTCACATCGCCAAGGTTGTCAATATCACCTTCTGCAATTTTTCGCAAAATACGACGCATAATTTTCCCGCTCCGTGTTTTTGGCAAACCGGTCACTAATTGAATCCTGTCGGGCTTTGCAATAGGCCCAATAAGGCGGCTAACGGTCTGTAAAATGTCCTGTTTTATCAATGCGGTATCGCCTTGACTGCCATCGTGAATCACATAGGCATAAATACCTTGTCCCTTAATAGCATGTGGGTAGCCTACCACAGCGCTTTCAATCACGCCGGAGTGGCTATTGATGGCATTCTCCACTTCGGCTGTGCCGATGCGGTGTCCGCTCACATTCAACACATCATCAACGCGTCCCGTAATTCGGTAGTTTCCATTTGCGTCCCGGAGACAACCATCGCCTGTAAAATAATAACCGGGATACGTCGAGAAATAAGTGCTTTGACAGCGGGCGTGATCACGATAGGTACTGCGAATGATGCCCGGCCAAGGTGCTTTTATACAAAGGTTCCCCGACCCTACTACTTCGGTAATTTCTTTTCCGCTTTCATCCATGAGGCAAGGTTGAATGCCTGGTAATGGCAAGGTCGCATAAGATGGAATAGCCGGCGTGACCTTGGCAAGATTCGAAATTAGAATTCCACCAGTTTCTGTCTGCCACCAAGTATCTACAATTGGACAGCGACCCTTACCAATGTTTTTATCGAACCACTGCCAGGCTTCTTCATTAATAGGTTCCCCCACCGATCCCAATGTCTTCAGGCTATCCAGACTTTTATCCTTAATGTAGTCTGTCCCAAAGGCCATCAGACTGCGAATTGCTGTTGGCGCTGTATAGAGAATGTTTACTTTAAGTTTATCCACAATGTCCCATAACCTGCCTGCATCTGGCCATGTGGGAATACCTTCAAACATCACGCTGGTGGCACCTGCACTTAAGGGGCCATACAAAATATAGGAATGCCCTGTAATCCACCCAATGTCCGCGGTGCAAAAATGTACCTGTCCTGGTTCATACTGAAAGACATTCACAAAAGTGTAGTTGGTCCACACCATATAACCGGCTGTCGTATGCACCACGCCTTTTGGTTTACCAGTTGAACCGGAAGTATAAAGTATAAAGAGTAAGTCCTCGGCGTCCATCTCTTCCGCAGGAAAGGGTGGATTTCCCAGTTTTTCAACTTTACGAATTTCTTCTTCCCACCAAACATCACGCCCTTTTATCATGGAAACAGGTATTCGGGTCCGCGTGCACACAATGACCCGTTTCACCAACGTGTTGCCGATCAGTGCATCATCAATCACAGGCTTTAATGGGATATCCTTGGCGCCACGAAAAGCGCCGTCACAGGTCACGATAAATTCCGCCTGTGCATCTTCAAGCCGATCTGCAATGGCCTGGGCAGAAAAGCCACCGAATATTACTGAATGAACAGCTCCTATGCGCGCGCAGGCCAAAACAGCAATGGCCAGTTCAGGTATCATGCCCATATAAATACAGACCCTATCGCCTTTTTTTACGCCGTTGTTTTTAAGGACATGACTAAATTGCTGTACCTTAACATGAAGCTCCGTGTAAGTCAAAATCCGATGCTTATCCTTAGGATCATTTGGTTCCCAAATGAGTGCCGGCGTGTCCCCGTTTTTTTCGAGATGCCGGTCTAGACAATTTTCTGTGATATTTAGCCGGGCACCACCAAACCATTTTATTGAAGGCTCTGTAAAATTCCATTCAAGAACCTCATCCCATTTTTTCTTCCACTGAAAATGTTCGGCAACCTCCGACCAGAAGGCAGCGGGATCGTTTATGCTTTTCGTATAGGCTTCGTGATAGGCGGCAAGAGAACGAATCTGATAGGATGTACTCATTTAAAATTGCTTTGTCACGAATGTAAAAAAAATAAGACCAGCGTCGCTTGTTTTATTCAGTTTATGCCCCTAGTTTACAGATACCTCAGCCAAGATTTTTGAGGATGGGCGCGTCGGTATAGATCATACCAGTAACAAAGGGGATACAGGGCCACAGCAATGCCAAGCCAAACTAAGTATACCCCGCCTAAAGAAAAGCCCTCCCCTGCAACAACAAATAAAAAGGGAGAATTCTGGGACAAGCTACTTGCCTCGCTAAAAGAATGGCCCCTGCTAAAGTAAAAAACCATGGCAACAGTATGTACCAAAAGAATATGAAGAACATAAAAGAAAAAAGCCGTGCGACCATAAACAGAAAGCACCTTACTAAACCAACTGTTACTCTTTTCAAGCAAAGGCAAGATGAAAAATGCAGGACCAAGTGTCAAACAGATATATAGCAAAGAAGGTGGGTATTTGCAGACATCAAAAAAAGAATAGAGGGTCTGGCTAAACTGACCATAGGACCGCCAGTCCTGCTTATCACCATACAAGTGCGAAACACGCAAGGCAAAAAAGACACTGACAAAGACTGCGGATATTTCCCACATGAGTTTTCTTCTTGCCGCTTCACCATAAGCGCTGCTGAAGACCCCTCCCATACCGATTCCCATCAGCATCACCCCAGTCCATGGCAAAAACGGATAGACAATGACGACCACGCGGTTCTGAAGATAGTGATAAGCAGTGAAACCACCTCGGTGCAGCAAATCAATCAACAGACCAGACTGTGCTTTTTCCCAGGTATCGAGTAAATTATGTAGGACAATAATAACAAGTCCCAGTACCAGCAGCGATCGCACCTTCAATCCTGCGAATAACAGCAACCCGCAGATCAGCATACTAATTCCGATAGCCCAGATGACTTGAAATGGAATGAAGTGAAGAAGGGGGTCAAACGTCCATGCAAACGCAACAACCGTGCACTCCATTATAATCAACCAGAGTCCGCGTTTTACCAAAAACCTTGCGGTGCTACTCGCTCCGTATTTCTGAATCTGTAAAAAAGCTGAAACGCCACTTAGGAAAATAAAGACGGGTGCGCAAAAATGCGTGATCCATCGGGTCAGGTATAGCGCCGGATAGGTCTCCGTTGCCTCCATCGGATCAATGGCGCTATTATGAAAAAAATCGCGAACATGATCCAGCAGCATAATAATCATGACTGCACCCCGAAGAACATCAATATAGATTTTTCGTTGTTGCGGAGCGTACATGATTTATTTTTTTGCTTGCAGTGTTTTCTCAAAATGAGAAATAGTAGCGCCGGTGGACATCACAAAAGGAATCTGACGCCAGCCCGCATATTTTTGTTCCACCTCTTTTTTTCGGGCTGGGGCAATAGCAGCCATTTTCACATCCTCAAAAAACCACAAAAAATCAGTAATGACTTCAGGCCCTCCAATAGCACCATGTCCCGGCACTACTGTTCGGACTTCCATGCGTGCACAATCCGCTAAAGCTTCGATGTACCCCTCACCACTTGCATTACCGAGAAGAATCGGACAAGTTTTGTTTAAGATCACATCCCCACCAAAAAGTACTTTTCTCTTCTTAAGATAGACCATCAGGTCACCAGGCGTGTGTACAGGACCTCCGAGGTCGTAGATGAGCAAAGTATCATCTTTCATGGGAATCAGCATCGGTGACTTTAGCCAGCGGCCGGGCAGACTCTCGGCATCATTTTCTTTTTTCCATTCCGATTCCAAATACCGTCCACTAGCCAGTATGTTTTTTTGATCGTAAAAATGATTGCCACCAACATGATCTGGGTGCCAGTGGGTATTGATCACGAGAATTTGACGCGTGCCCGCCATTTTTTTCACTTCCTCTGCCAAGGTTTCTGCAAACTCATCCATCTTCGTATCGACCAGCACCAAGAGACTATCCGATAAAATGATTCCCGAATTACCACCACCACCCGTAATAATCACCAGATTAGAATCAATCTGAATCCGCTCCACCTTTTTCATGTTCTGCATAAACGGTCGCAGATAAATCAGATACAAGGTAAAACCAGTAAGTGCGAGCAGCAGGATCAAGAGTCCAGCCCATTTTAAAAATTTCTTCATAGCAGTCTCGAATGTACTAAAATATACAATGTGAAGTGCCGAGCAATCGCCAAAAGAAGAAGAGCGCATGTCAGACCACCCTTTTTTATTAAAGAAAATGGAGGGGGCAAAAGGCCTTACCCAGGAGCATTTAACAGCCTTAAAACAAAGTAGTACAATCTATTTAGGAAGAGACAAAAAGAAATACTGCACTTCGAACAGTGATAAATAACTACTACTTGCTCTTCAACGCCTTCACCGAAAGCACATACTTCAGGATGGCGTCACTCTGCGCTGAGTTCAGATGACAGCGCATACTCATTTCACCGACAATTCTAGGCCACTGACTTTCTGCGCGATTATAAATGTTTTTTGGCTCATGGCAACTGGTACATTCACCTGTATACAATTTGTATCCCTGCATCAGTTCTTCCTGTGTGGTGCCCTTAAACTGCGCTTGAATGGCTATTACTTCCTCGGGTCCCGGCGCATAAATGCCATTTGAAGGCCGCTCCGTTTTTGTCTCCATCAACACTAATGGTGGAGCGTCTACTGTTACCGCATTTTTTTGTTTGCTTTTACAGGCTACCGCCAAAACGAGTAGGAGGCAGGATGCGAGGATAATATTTGTTTTCATTTCGAAACTTGAGACACTAATTTACAAGAAAACCCTGAAATGCTCGGTCCTAAATTTCTATTTTATGAACTTTTGGCCCTTGTTTTATTTGTAGATGAATTCGGGCAAGGACACAAACGGGTTCCGATTAATGCCGTCGCATTCAATATTTGTTCCTGCTTTAGACCCGCATTGTCCATTTGAAATAAACGCATCAGAGGAGCTGGCGAAAAACAGTGCACTTTCTTTTCTGATACCAAACATCAGCATAGGGGTACTTGCGTGAAAAACGTGAAAGCAGGAAAGTAAAAAGGATAAGAAAAAACTCAGGCGGGCTCCCACAATTCGATCTTATTGCCCTCCGGATCGAGCAGGTGAATGAATTTTCCGTATGCATGGGATTCTATTTCATCCAGAAAAATTATTCCTTCGTTACGAAGTGTGGCGACCAGCGCTTCCAGATCAGCCACACGGTAATTAATCATGAATTCTTTCTTAGACGGCTCAAAATATGGTGTGTTGTCTGGGAAAGGACTCCATTGGGTCGATCCCTTGTCCTCAGGTATATCCAGAGCGCGCCACTCAAAGCTCGCTCCATACTCCGTTACCGGTATGCCCAGGTGGTTTTTGTACCAGGTATTTAATTGCTGCGGATCGCGACTTTTAAAAAATATTCCGCCTAGACCTGTGACACGTTTTTTATTTTCCATCTGCTCAGATTTAAAAGGTTCGACTACAGGCCTTCAGCGAGTGAAGAAAGGCTCAGCACCTTCTAAAATTACTACTTTTTAAAAGGAATTGAGCGGAACAGCCATTAAGCCTGTTTTAGAACGCGGCACACACCATCCCACAAACCTTTACGTTTTTGAAGTGAGCGCAGAACCACTTCTTCCGCTTCTTCCCAACGCGCCGCCTCTTGGCCACAAAGTTGTTCTGTCATATCCAGTGCCAACTGTCCATGATGTCCACCGTCTACTTCAATGTGTCGTTCAATATAATATTTAAACGCAGCTAACTGATCAGGAAAATTTTTATGCACCTCCTCAATCATGGAGATAAACATGCCCGGTATCAAATCCTCACGGCCAAAGGTAAAAATAGCGGATTGTAAATAAGCTTTATCGGAGGCGATGATTTCAAAAGTGAAATCTACAAATTCTTTTGCTTCCCTAGGCGTGTGGGAATTGGCATGGGCATCAGCAAAAGAACCGGAGGCTTGAAGGGTGCTGATAAACTTTGTAATAGACTCCGTATCTGCACCCGCCTGCTGCATGGCATCGAGGTACATTTCGAAATGACTTTTGCGAATTCCCTGCAAATCAACATCACTCTCTTCACCGACAACAATTTCATTAATTAAGTACCGGGTATTTGCTGTCCCAACGGGAAACCAAGGCACAGTGGTGCAGGTCAGATTGTTTTGTAAAGTTTTAAGGAGGGACATGAAATCCCAGACCGCGTAGACATGAAAGGCCATGAATACGTTGAGATCCTCGACTGTCTTTATGAGTGAATAAACCTCATGATGGATAATTTGTTGCCGAATTGGTTCAATGCGCGCGCGCAGGTGCTCGATGTGCTGATTCATGGTCTGTATAACTTACTTATTTCGTGTCTAAGACGTTTCCGCCACATTAATTTTGTTTGGAAATTGCCCTGTTATCCTCTGCCTTAATTGCTGCAGAAAGGAACAGAATTCACTTCTTAGACTGATAGACAAACGAGGCAAAGAAAAGTTTTTAAAAAAAGCTGGAATAACCCTAGCCAGCTCGTCTTTGGAAGCGTCTGCGGGCAATGTAGATTTGAGAGATAGGAAGGCGTCCAGTGCAGTTTCAGGGTGGCTATTATCACAGTACCGCTAGCGACCAAGACCCGCTTAATAGCTTGCATCAACTGTGTTTTAAATTTATTTTGAGAGGGGAAAAAGGACTGAGGAATAAAGATCCTCAGTCCTGAAAGTTGCCCGAGCTGGATTCGAACCAACATAGTCAGAACCAAAAACTGAAGTCCTGCCTTTAGACGATCGGGCAATTTTACTAATAGGTCGCAAATTTACGAAATTTTTATTTCAGACAAATATTTTTTTTGAAAAAAGAACAAGGTCAGCAGAGGACTGGCGGCTTAACCACTTAAAATAGTATCTTCGCAGACATTACTTTTTTTTATGATGACGAAAGAATTCAGCAAACTGAATAACCTCCTTGGCTGGTTGGTTTGGGCCATTGCCTCCGTGGCTTATTGCATGACCATTGAACCGACTGCCAGTTTCTGGGATTGCGGGGAATATATAGCCTGTGCGTTTAAACTGGAAGTGGGACACCCACCCGGGGCGCCGTTTTTCTTGATTATTGGGCGGTTTTTTACTCTTTTCGCCGGAAATGACCCTGCTAATGCCGCCATGATGGTCAATGTCATGAGCGCTTTATCAACTTCGTTTACCGTGTTATTTCTATTCTGGACCATCACCCGTCTGGGCATTCGTGTCTATGGAAAAACAGCAGCTGATCTGACGAAAGGTCAGCAATGGGCAGTCCTCGGCGCTAGTATCGTGGGCTCCCTCGCCTGTACGTTTACCGATACGTTTTGGTTCAGCGCTGTAGAAGGTGAGGTTTATGCCATGTCCTCTCTCTTTACCGCCATCGTGTTCTGGGCTATTCTTAAATGGGACGAAGAAGACACCGTTAATCCTGCTGGTGCCATGCGCTGGCTGGTCCTGATCAGTTACCTCATTGGTATTTCGATTGGTGTCCATCTCCTTAGCTTACTCGCTATCCCGGCCATCTGCTTCATTGTCTACTTCAAAAAATATCCGTTTAGCTGGAAAGGCTTTGTCATTGCGGGTATCACCTCTGTTTTTCTTCTTGGATTTGTGCAAAACCTCATCATTCCAAAAGTGGTAAAATTTGTCGCGGACTATGAAGTGTTCTTCACGAATAAATTGCACCTTGGTTTTAGTACCGGTACCATTTTTTACTTTGCGCTTTTAATTCTATCGCTGACAACCTTTATTATGTACACCGTTCGTAAAGACGAGAGGCTGTACAAAATCGGTCTGTATTCTGCGATTGTCCTCTCCGTTTTCGCCATCATTGCCGCTCCCGGTGCTTCCGGTAAATTCCTGCGCTTAATCACGCTGGGAGGTATTTTATATGCCATTAATCAATACAAAACAAAAACAGTCCCCCTCAATGCGATCTTCCTGAGCTTTGCTACAATGCTGATTGGTTACTCTACCTTTTTTATCCTCGTTATCCGCTCGCAGGCTAATCCGCCAATGGATGAAAATGATCCTGAAAATGCACCTAACATGTTGTCGTACTTATTACGTGAACAGTATGGTGACTGGCCAATTCTGTATGGACAATATTACAATGCCCCTTCCCGTCCCCGCTCTGAATATGGCAGCGGCGATCCTATTTACGCGAAAGATAAGGTCAACGAAAATTACAAGGTGATTGATTCACGTAAAAATTCAATCCCTACCTACGAAAAAGAATTCTCTACGATCTTTCCGCGGATGTACAGCAGTCAAAGTCATCACAAATCCGGTTACCAGTATTGGGGTAATGTGGACGAGCACCACCGTACCATCACGGCGCGTGGAAATGATGACGAGCCTTCCAGCGTGGAGATACCCACCTTTGCTGCCAATATGACTTATTTTATGAGGTATCAGGTGGGTTATATGTACCTGCGCTATTTCGCATGGAATTTTATCGGTCGCCAAAATGACGTGCAGGGTTCCACTGGAAATAATATGGAAGGCAACTGGATCACAGGCATCCAGGCGATTGACGACTTCCGTCTGGATTACGATACATCAGAACCCATTTATCGCGATAAAAATAATTTTGCTCACAACAGTTATTATGCATTGCCTTTTCTGCTCGGACTACTCGGCATGTATTTTCATTACAAGAGACACCGCAATTATGCATGGGTCGTGTTGGCGTTTTTTCTTCTAACCGGACTGGCCATTGTGGTCTTCCTGAACCAGACACCTTATCAACCAAGAGAACGGGACTATGCCTATCCTGGAAGTTTTTATGCCTTCGCCATCTGGATTGGTTTTGGCGTTTTGTTTATTTACGATTTGTTAAGTAAAAAAACACAAGGCACTGGCATTGCCGTCGCCAGCACGATTATTGGTCTTATTGTTCCCGCTTTAATGGCGGCTCAAAATTGGGATGATCATGACCGGTCGATGCGGACACTTTCACGCGACTGTGCCATTGACTATTTACAAAGCTGTGCGCCGAATGCGATTTTATTTACAAATGGTGACAACGATACTTTCCCGCTCTGGTATGCCCAGGAAGTAGAAGGCATACGGACAGATGTTCGGGTGGTGAACCTAAGTTTATTGCAGACGGACTGGTACATCAAACAAATGCGTCGCGCAGCCTATGACAGTCCCCCTGTGCCATTTACCATCCCAGAAGAAAAACTGGAGGCAGAAAAGTTATCTTACCTGATTGTCGATAGTCGCGAAACCAAAGCGATGAATCTTAAAAAAGCACTTGAGTTTGCCACAAGCACTGACCCGAATACCAAGTTTGAAAATGGCGGTGATCTGTTGGATGTTTTGCCAGTAGGCAACCTCTATATTCCAGTAGATAGTATGCAGGTGATGCGTAAAAAAGTTATTAGTGTGAAAGATACAGCGCGTCTGGTAAAGCGCATTTCGATTGACATTAGTGATCGCCGTTACATCACAAAAAATGACGTGCTCGTGCTTGATCTAGTTGCCAATAACAATTGGGAACGTCCAATTTATTTCGCTGTAACAACCGGTGACGACGCTTATGTTGGCTTAAAACGTTACTTCCAATTGGAAGGTCTTGCTTACCGCTTGGTACCCATCCGTCAAACGGAAATGGAAGAAGCGCAGGGCGGACGCGTGGCAACCGACATTATGTATGACAACATTATGAATAAATTCCTCTGGGGTGGAATGGACAAACCGGGAATTAATATGGATGAAAACTGTACGCGCATGACCAGCAATCTCCGCATGCAGATGAGTATTCTCGCCAATTCACTGATCAATGAAGGAAAAAAATCGAAAGCCGAAAAAGTTCTGGACAAAAGTCTGGAAGTCATGCCGGATGCGAACGTTCCTTTTGACGCCACAGTCTTTACCATGGTCGGCGCCTATTATGACCTGGGCCGAAAAGAAAAAGCAAACAAGCTCGCCAAGAAATTGTTTGAAATTTTTGAGCACGATCTGCGTATTTACAATACTCAGAAACCGATGCGTCGTGCCGCCTATTCACGTGATATGGCGCAATGTAAGGAATTACTAAAACGCTTGACGGGCCTCGCGCAACAATACCACGAAGATGTGCTTGCGAAGGAATTCATGGATCGCCTAGGAAACCTCCTGACACCTGAAGAATTGATGCCTGCAGAGCCACAAATGAAGTAAAGCGTATTTTGAAAAGCAGAAGCTGGAAGACTATACGCGCTAAAACACTTTTACTGCAGCCGAATCGTTTGCTTCAGCGCCTTTATCCGCGTGCAGTTTGGCGCTTTGCCTCCCGTGAAAAAAACATCTATCTAACATTTGATGATGGTCCAGTGCCACTTACCGCGTGGGTGCTGGACCAGCTTCTTTTGCATGACGCAAAAGCGACCTTTTTTTGTGTGGGTGATAACATCCTCCGTCACCCGGAAATCGTTGAACGCACGAAAACCGAAGGTCATTTTATTGCAAACCATACCATGCACCATGTAAAGGGATTTCGGCTCACGACACGTGAGTACTTGGAGGAAGTGGAGGCTTGCGAAAAATTAACTGGCACTAAGTTTTTTCGTCCCCCTTATGGGCAACTCAGAGCGTCGCAGTACCGTGCTTTATTAAAACGCAACTACCGCATTGTGATGTGGGATGTCATTAGTTATGATTATGAAAGCATAACACCGCAACAGTGCTTGGCCAATGTCCTCCGCAATGCCCGCGAAGGCAGTATTATTCTTTTTCATGACAACAGCAAGGCGGAAAATAATTTAAAAATGACCCTTCCCCAAGTCCTCCAGCATTTTAAGCAAAGGGGCTTTCAATTTAAAACCTTGAATAGCAGCGAAAAAAATTAACGTGCTTTATAAAGTGGCACCGTACTGCAGGGTTCCCCGTACATCATGCTCTTAACCACAGGCCGAAGAAGACGAGCGATCTGAATGTAGGCATTCACTGGGACCGGTATGTCACCGCAGCCTTTGATGACCACTTTCTGATCTTTGTAATCCTGGGGATTTAGGCGACTGATTTGCTCCACAAAAAGGTATTCCTCCATTTCTGCAAGGCTCCCGAAGAACACCTTCTCAGCAAACGGCTCCAAGGCAATGGCAATGAGCATATAGGCCCAAGTCGGCACAACGGCATCTGCACTGCAGGTGATAGCGACAAGTTTTCCGGTGTAGACGGACCAGTCGTTCGTCTTCACGAATTCGCGAAAGTCCTTTTCTTTCAAAATTAGTTCCTGAAACAAGTGCGGCCGAAGGTCAAAAACAATCCGCTCACCCCTTTGGTAAAAATCTTCCAGATTAATGGTCTGCAAACCACTGAGGGCAACTTTATTGACGATTTCTTCCATAACGCTAAGGCAAAGCCCTTCCTCGAAGTTAGGAAAAGCACCTGAGGTCCAAATGTGAAGAAATTATAAATTCATGCTGCCTTAAGATTATCGTCAGTTAGTCCCCGAAAAATAGGGCTTGTACGGCAAAATAATTTTTGGTAACTTAGGTAGGCAATGCTCGTACAAAAACCCCCCAGATTAATCGATGGAGTTCTATGCCTACTCCTCACCTTATCAGGGTTTAACAGTAGTGGTCAATCCGATACACTACTGGTCTGTTACTATAACCAAAATCCCTACGCCTATAAAGAGGGTTCTGCCATCAAAGGCGTTGAGATCGAGATTATCCAAGAGTTCGTGCTTTGGCTGCATGAGAAAAAGGGGGGGAAACTAGAACTTAAGTACAGCGCTTACGATTCGTTTGAAGATTTTTATTTCAGTTTTAAGCGGGTGGCAACTGCCAACCGAATCGGACTTGGCTCAGTCATCATTAATCCGGAGCGCACGAAGGACATTGATTTTACGGTCCCTTACCTCAGCGCTGTCAGCTTTTTGATCACCAACGGACTTTGCCCAGATATCAAAACGAAAAGTCCCACCGCTATCCTGCAAGCGCTGGGTAGCATGACTGCTGTGACGATGAAGAATACCTCTCTGCACAAATACGTCCTCGCCCTCAAAAAAGACTATCTAAAAACCCTAGCGATTGCTTTTGAAAAGGATGAAAACACGATTCTGGATGATATCACTAAAAACCCGCTGCACTTTGGCTATGTGAACTCCCTCACCTTTTGGTATTACCTGCGGAAATATCCCCAGAAGTTCCTAAAAATGCAGAAGGCCCTCAATCAAGCAACTCAGCAACTGGGTTTTATACTGCCGAAGGAAAGTCCCCACAAAGCGCTCTTTGACGAGTTTTTCGCTGCACCGGGGGGCTTTAAATTCAGTCCTCAATACAAAGCCCTACTCGAAAAACACCTAGGTGCTTTTATGGCAGAAGGTAGTGCCGTGAAATAAACGGAGCGCGGTGGATTGCCGGCTTATCCTTATCTTTGTCTCCGAATGATTGCCATAGATAATACGCTGATCAGCGAAGATGTAATTGACAAAAAATTTGTCTGCGATTTGCAGGCCTGTAAAGGGGCCTGTTGTGTTGCTGGCGACAGCGGTGCGCCGCTGGATAAGGACGAGTTAAAAATACTGGACAAGGTGCTGGACAAGGTTAAACCTTACATGGTGCCAAAAGGTATTAAGGCAGTCGAAAAACATGGCACTTATGTTGTGGATGAGGATGGTGATTACACAACCACACTGGTTAGTCCCAAAGCCGAATGCGCGTTTGTTTATTTTGATGAGAAAAAAACAGCGCTGTGCGCCATCGAAAAAGCATACTTAGAAGGAAAAATTGATTGGAAAAAACCGATTAGCTGTCACCTGTACCCGATTCGTATTACCCAATTAAAATCGCATGAAGCGGTCAACTATGATAAATGGGATATCTGCAAGCCAGCCTGCGCCTGCGGGAAAAAACTGGATGTCCCTGTCTATAAATTTTTGAAAGAACCGCTCATTCGTAAATACGGAAAAGAGTGGTTTAAAAAACTAGATAAAAGCGCACAGCTTTACTTAAAAGCCAAAGTATGAAAATTCTAATTACGGGATCTAACGGACTCCTTGGACAAAAATTGGTTTATAAACTCCGCGGACACGCAGAGCACCAATGTATTGCGACTGCAAGAGGAGAGAATCGGCTGGTGCAGAAAGAAGGTTACACCTATGTTTCCCTTGACATTACCAAGCGTGAAGAAGTAAAGGCGGTTTTTGAGGCGCAGATGCCCGACGTGGTGATTAATACGGCAGCCATGACGAATGTTGATGCCTGCGAGACCGACCGCGAAGGCGCTCTGCTGCTAAATGCACATTCTGTTACCTATCAGGTAGAAGCGCTGGAAGAACTTCAGAAAAAAAACAGCGCTTACCATCCGCAGTTTATCCACCTGAGCACAGACTTCATCTTCGATGGAAGCCATGGCCCGTTGGATGAATCTGAAAAGCCAAATCCACTGAGCTATTACGGAGAGACCAAATTGATGGCCGAAGAAACGGTCATTCATTCTTCCCTTCACTGGGCAATAGCACGCACGGTTTTAGTGTTTGGGATTGTGGACAACATGAGCAGAAGTAACATCGTGCTGTGGGTAAAAAATAACCTTGAACAGGGAAAAACTATTAACGTGGTGGATGATCAGTTTCGCACGCCGACACTGGCCGAAGACCTTGCGGATGGCTGTCTGTTGATGGCGTACAAAAAAGCACAAGGTATTTATAATATTTCCGGTAAAGATTTTTACAGCATCCTAGATCTGGCGCGGACAGTGGCCGATTATTACGGACTAAATAAAGATCTGATTAAACCGAGTAAGAGCGCAGACATTAAGCAGCCGGCCAAACGCCCACCAACAACGGGCTTTATTATCGAAAAGGCGAAGAATGATCTGGACTATGCACCACACAGTTTTAAAGAAGGCATACGGCTTCTGGAAGACCAACTGAAGGACATGTCCTGAGTTCTGTTTTCTACAATCAGCCGTTAACATCTTACGATCCCTTACAACTGTGATCTGCCATTAATTCCTACATTTAGTAGCTAGGGAAAGAAGCGTGTCAAATCCATTGAAAAAATTAGCGGGTCAAACCGTCGTGTATGGACTCGGCACTATTTTGCCGCGGTTTCTGAATTATTTTCTGACGCCTGTCCTCACCCGTGCGTTTATGCCCGCTGAATACGGCATACACAGCGAACTTTACGCTTACATTTCCTTTCTCAATATTATCTTCGCCTATGGCATGGAGACGACGTTCTTCAGTTTTAATAGCCGCCTCGAAAACAAGGATAGTGTTTTCAGAACAGCCTTCTTCACCATCGCCAGCAGCACCCTGCTCCTCAGTCTACTCCTCTTTAGTCTCAGCTCATGGATAAGCGAGGCACTGTCCACCGAAAATGCACAGTATTCCTTTACCATCATCAGCTGGTGCATTGGCATTCTTGCAACCGACGCCCTTATGGCCATTCCCTTTGCCAGATTGCGCGCCCAAAACAAAGCCTTACAGTTTTCAATGATGAAACTGGCCAATGTTGTTATAAATTTCGGACTCACTTTGTTTTTTATAAAAGTCTGTAAGCCAGCCTACGATCAGCATGAGGATAATTTTTACGCCAGCCTCTACAATCCCCTCACCGGTATTGGTTTCTGCTTTCTAGCAAATCTATTGGCGAATACCTTTAGCCTACTTTTATTATCCGGACAATTTGCGCGCCTTCGTTTTCACATTGATCTGAATCTGCTGAAGGAGATGTTGCGCTACACTTGGCCACTCTTGATTCTTGGTTTTGCCGGCATGATTAATGAAACATTAGACCGTATTATTCTTAAAAAATTAATGGTGGATAAAGCGGAAGCGCAGATTGCACAAGGCATTTACGGTGCCTGTTACAAGATCGCCATTTTGATGACGATTTTTATTCAAGCCTTTCGTTTTGCTGCTGAGCCCTTCTTCTTCAGTCGGGCCAAAGAAAAGGACAGTAAGAAGACCTATGCCTTGGTGATGAAGTACTTTGTTATTTTTTGTCTCATTTTATTTCTGGCGACCTTACTCAACCTCGACTGGATTAAGTATCTGATTGCAGAACCGTATTGGGAGGGGTTAAAAGTCGTCCCTATTCTTTTGCTTGCCAATCTCTGTCTTGGTGTTGTATACAATCTGAGTATCTGGTACAAACTAAGTTCACAAACTAAATTCGGAGCCGTCATTTCTATCACCGGGGCCGTGGTCACGGTCGTGATTAATGTGCTCTTTGTTCCCGCCTTTTCTTACCTCGCCTGCGCCTGGGCGACACTGGCAGCATACGGAAGTATGATGATCTTAAGTTATGTACTGGGACAAAAGTACTTTCCCGTTCGCTACAACCTGCGCGCCATTGGCGTTTATGTGGCATTGGGCTTCGTTTTATATCTCGCCTCTAAATTATTTGACAGTATTCCGTATACCATTGTCCGTATCTTCATGAATAATTTGTTGATACTGGTCTTTGTATGGATCGTGTATAAATTAGAGATTAACAACCTGAAAAACCTAACTACCAATGTCAGCACTGAAAATTAAAATCATCAATCAATCCGGTCACGACTTGCCTGCCTATGCGACCGCCTTATCGGCAGGACTGGATTTACGGGCGGAACTGCAGAGCCCGGCATTGCTGCTGCCTTTGCAAAGACAATTAATTCCGACTGGACTTTTTATTGAACTGCCGGCCGGCTATGAAGCACAAATTCGTCCCCGCAGCGGTTTAGCCTTCAAGCAGGGAATCACTGTCTTAAATTCGCCTGGCACTATTGATGCAGATTATCGGGGGGAAATTAAGGTGCTTCTGGTGAACCTCAGCGATCAGGCATTTGAAATTAAGCACGGGGAACGTATCGCTCAGATGGTAGTTGCAAAGCACGAGACCGTGGAATGGGAATTAGTCGAACAGCTTAACGACAGTTCTCGTGGTGAAGGTGGTTTTGGTAGCACTGGAAAAAATTAATCAGTGGCAATAGGTCTGCCGTAAATCCCCTGCCACTTGAGATCCTGCGGCTTCAGCCCGGTCAATGGCCTCACAGGCTTTGTCATTATTTTTCTGAAGGCGGTAACAATTCGCGATTCCGAAATACGCGTCAAACAAGCGGGAATTTTTGCGGATGGCCATTTCATAATCGTTACCGGCTGCATCTAGTTTACCATCCATTTCATGCCAGTAAGCTCGTGAATAATAATACATGGCCTGCTCGGGCTGCAGAGAAATACACGCACTCAAATCTTCAATAGCGGCTTTGTAATCTGCAAGAAGTCCTGCCACCAGTGCCCTGTTATATAAACTTTTGAGATGGGCTGGATTCTTTTTCAAAACGGCATTAAAACGATCGGTGCATTTGCCATAATTTTCGCTCTCAAAATAATACAGGGCATAAGCATAGTCCTTCATATAAAAATCAGGATACTTCTTTTCCAGTAGGGCGATTTGCGTTTTTGCTTCCGCGAGTCGTCCTTTTTTTATTAAAAAGAGGCTATGGTAGTACAGGGCGCTGTCGGTCTGATAATTTTGTCGAAGACAACTATCGGCAAGGCTAATGAGTTCCAAATTACCCTCATCCAGCGCTGCACGCAGCCGATCAAAAGGGGCCTGTGCCCGCATAAACGAGGCAGCTAAAATAAATATAAATATGTAGTTATAGGTTTTCAATAGGCTAAAGTTGGACAACGAGCAACTGAAGAAATGCCGAAAAGTTTCTGGCTCATGCCATAGGGCACCACACCGATCATGATTTCAAAGCTGTTCCCAGCCACATAACGAGTCTGATTAATCGGATAGGAATAGGAAAAACCGGCGGTCATTGTTTCAAAGAGACGAATCTGTAATATGCCACTCACGAAATTTGAATTTCTAATTGCAGCGCCAAGACCAAAGCGATGCATAAAATAAAATAACAAACTTCCATCCAGTGTGGGCGGCGAGAGAATCGGCAGACTTAAAGCTAGACTTGGCACCATCAGCACTTGTTCGGCGACTTCCACAGATTTGCCAAATTCGGCGTAGAGGGTGGGTTGCAGGAGTGAGGGACTGCCGATGCGGCGGTTTTTCCAGTTCTTTAAACTCGTAATCGTAATCTGACGCGCAGAGAGTCCCGCATAATATTTTTTAGTGGTATACCGAATGCCGGGGATCAGATCAGGATATACCCACAAAGAGGACTGTGATTTAGAAATGGCAGGGTCACGTAAATCGAAGGTACCAGTACTGCGGGTATAGAACCGCGCACCGCCCATCAGGCCCATAGACAGGATATTCTTTTTTTCGACTAACAAATGAAAAGTATAACTACCATAAATGCCGGATGAACCCATCAGGCCCGCCTGTACATCTTCAAAATAGATGCCAGCATTCTGCCAATAGCGATAGCCGCGGGGTGGACGGATGGTGTAGGAGAAATTAACGAAACTGCTGCGTGGTGAATTCTCAAACGTTCCCCAGAGACGAGTTGTCCCAAAGATGAAATTTACTTTCTGTGTATTATCAAAGCCCCCGGCTGCAGGGTTTAATCCCGCAGGGTTAAACCCATGTTGAACATAAAGCGGGACTTGTTGCGCCCCAACGAACAATTGCAAAAGCAAACAGAAAAGTAAAGCCTGCTTTCTCATATACTGCTGATAAGGCCCCACATACGCCCTGTTATACCCCTGTCACGGCGATAACTAAAAAAATCATTTTCGAAGGTGCACCGTTGCATTGTCCAGATATTTTTACCTGCTATATCTGCCTGCAAAAGAACGTGTTTATTGCATGCAATCAGATCGATCCGGTTCTCTATTAAACAATTTGAGGGAAATCCCGCTTCCCGAAAGGCCTGACTGACTTCGGGGCCCACTTCAAAACGATTGGGACTTATCCCCTGTCCGATGGCAATCTGAATGTTTTTGCGTTCGGCTCCCTGCTGGCACATTTGCTCAATTGTGGCAGCTGCAATGCCGCCCAGAGTGCCCCGCCAGCCGGCATGTGCTGCTGCAATGACGCCATTTACAGCATCCTCAAACAATAGGGGATAACAATCCGCAATACTAACGGCCAAGACCAGATCTTTTTCCCCACTCACCAGCGCATCCCCTTCCTGAAAGCCAGGTCTGGCAGTGCATACTTTTGTGCCATGCACCTGGCGAAGCAGACACAATTGTTGCTCCCGTAAATTCAAGTCCGTTAAAGCACGCTGACGATTAATCGCAATCTGTTCGGGCAGGTCATCTGATCCCCCCAGATTCAAAGAGGCAAAAGCTCCGGATGATACGCCGCCATTACGAGTACTGAACCCGTGAACAGCACGAATATTCGGAGCCTTCAACCACATTAACTGATGTAACTTAATTTCATCATGTTGGTCCGCCCCTTCTCTTTCATCGGCATGCTGGCAATATTGATGACCAGATCATCGTTTTTCACAATGCCTTCTCGTTTAATAATATCCTTCAGGTCATTAATCGTCTGATCGGTACTTTCATACTTATCATAGTAATACCCGCGCACACCCCAGACTAAACTTAAAGTGGTAAGCAGACTCCGATTATCTGTAAAAATTAAAATGGGAGCTTTAGGGCGGTGACTTGACAGTTTAAAAGCCGTATAACCTGAATTGGTCATGCTGATTAATGCCTTTGCTTGCGCGTGATGCGCCAGGGAGCAAGCATTGTAGCAAATACTATCGGTGATATAGGTAATCGTTCTAATTTGAGGTGTGTGTTCCTTGTGATAAATGGTATCCAGTTCCTCGACTTGTGTGATGATTTTACGCATCATTTCAATCACTTTTACTGGATATTTTCCGACCGACGTTTCTGCACTCAGCATCACCGCATCGGCCCCATCCATCACGGCATTCGCCACGTCGTTTACTTCTGCACGGGTAGGTGTATAACTTGTAATCATACTTTCCATCATCTGCGTGGCAATAATCACCGGCTTTCCAATCTCGATACATTTCTGAACGATCATTTTCTGAAGAAGTGGCACTTTTTCCATTGGTAATTCCACCCCCAAGTCACCCCGTGCCACCATGATACCATCAGTAATATCAATGATGTTATCAATTTCGCGAATGGCTTCTGGTTTTTCAATTTTTGCAATAACCCGGGCGCGTTTGCCTTTAGATCGGATGATGTCTTTTAATTCCACGATATCCGTCACACTGCGCACAAAGGAAAGACCTATCCAGTCAAAATCATGCGCGAGGGCAAAGTCCAGATCACGAATATCTTTTACAGTGAGACAAGGCAAAGAGATTTTTGTGTTCGGGAGGTTCACCCCTTTTTTTGAAGACAAATGGCCTCCCACCTTGATCAGACAGCGTACATTGTCTTTTCCGTTGGTGTCGATGACTTCGAGAAGAATTTTTCCATCGTCGATCAATACGGTCTCTCCCACTTTCACATCTTGAGGAAATTGCGGATAGGTAATGTAAATCATGGTCGAATTACCTTCCATTTCTTTGGTGGTGATGTCGATGATTTGTCCGGTAACCAATTCCGCACTATTATTTTGCACCACACCGATGCGTAGTTTTGGCCCCTGCAAATCGGCAAGAATGCCGACATGGCGCTTTAATTTTTCGTTGAGAGTCCGAATGTTTTCTACCGTTTTGAGAACGGCATCATAATCCCCATGTGAAAAGTTGATCCTGCAAATATCAAGACCCTCCCGGTACATTTCCTCCAACACTTCAATATCCGCAGTGGCAGGTCCCATGGTGGCCACAATCTTTGTCCGGTTAAATGGTTTTTTCATAAATAGTCTTAAATAAATTTAAACTCAAGACCTCTAAGGTATAAAATTGCGGGGAGGAATAAAAACATGCGGGGACCCCCCTAAACGCTGAGATGTATGGCTGTTATTAAACAAGGATTTACAAGTAGAGGCGATGGAAGCCGAAGGGCTTGAAGTCGCCTCGGTTAATCATTTAAAAAAAGTCCTCATCAATCTCAATACCGTGTTCTTTATAAAGGTCGCAAAGAACTCCGAAGGAGTTCAATACCCCTTACCTGAGGCAACGCCTCAGGTAAGGGGGCACTCAGGTTTTACAAGCCCGAAGGGCTTGAAGGCGCCTCGGTTAATCGTTCAAAAATTACGCGCATCAATCTTCGTTAGAAATTTACTCAGTATTCAAGCCCTTCGGGCTTGCTTTCCTGGTAAGTCTCCTTTACCACGGACTGCGTCCGCGGTA
>CALPON020000009.1 GCA_943325195.2 Sphingobacterium thalpophilum
AAAATGAGCACACGCATTTTTAAAGAAGCGTTCATTGGTGTTCTTCAGATGCGTTTTGGTATCTGATTCTTAGATACAAAAATCAAACTATTTCAGAAGGCTGCCATTCGCTTTTAATAGTGCCGCTTCCGACATTTTAATAGCATACAGGGCATTGATATAGCGGGACTGGGCTTCTTCCAAATTCCTTTGTGTTTCGATTGTTTCGATCAAGGTGGCTTTCCCAATGCGATACCGTTCCAATGAAATGCTTTGCACCTCGCCTGCTTCGGCTAGACTTTGTAATTCAAGGCCGACAATTTTCTGATTCATTTGAAAGGACTGGTACTGCAAGTAGACAAGTGCATCCAGCTTTAATTGGGTTTGATCACTGAGAAATTTCTGATTGAGTACTAGTAAATTTCTTTCTTTTACGAGGGCTGTATTTCGACCACCGTTAAATAAAAGCCAACGGGCGCTAAGACCGTAGCTCAGACCATTCTGGCGGTTAGAAAATAAAAATCCGGCCTGACTCTGCGTCTTTGTATAGACATAAGCGCTATTCAGGGTAATGAAAGGGAGCGTTGCCGATTGCGCCTCCTTAACGGATTGCAAGGCGATCAATTCATTTTGTTGGGCAAGTAATAAATTAATGTTTCCGGCACTGACACTCTTTTTAAGTTCCTCTAGTTCAGGCTTCCAGTTCACCATCAAGGTATCATTTACTCTAAAATCCTCAGAAGGCAGACGGCTTAATACGGTGTTTAGATTAGCCTTGGCCTGCAGCAGTGATAATTGTAGCTGGTACTGTGAACTCAGCGCTTTATTGAGATCAGAGCGACTGAGTAGAACTTCCACCTTCGAATCTGCGCCGATTTGCAGTCTTAATTCCGCAATTTTTTTTCTTTCCTCATACATCCGAATATTTTGTTCCCCCGCTTTCAGTAGTTCGTTCAGTCGCACAATATCGTAGTACGCAGACATAACCTCATAAATCGTATTTTCCATCTCCGCTTTTAAGTTCAAAGCAGACAGATCTTCATTGAGTTGCAAGCGTTTACGGATACTGAACATGCGCAATCCATCGAAGACGGTCCAGTCGGCATTCACAGATCCTGTCAAGCCTTTACTTTGCGCGCCTGTCCGGTCTTGAACCGCTCCGGTATTAAAAACCTGATAAGAGTTCAAATTAGAATTACTCAAAGTCCCGTTTAGACTTAGCGTTGGGCTGAGTCCCGCAGCGCCAGCATTATTTTGCACATCGGCGATTTTCTGCATATTAGCAGCTGAGAGCACCTGGTAATTCTTTTCAAGTGCCAGGCGAATTGCGTCTTCGAGACGAAGTAATTCCTGGGCTTTGCCACTCGCAGTTATGGAGAGGAGTATCGCTAATAACCTAAACAGATTCCCTTGCATGCGCTTTTTCTTTAACGAGATATGTGTAAATGGCCGGTATAACAAACAAAGTGAGAATCATACTTAACAAAAGTCCACCGATAATAACAATTCCCATCCCCATGCGGCTTCTACTTCCTGCCCCCAGAGCCAGCGCAATGGGAAGAGCACCCAGCATGGTGGCAAGACTCGTCATCAAGATGGGACGCATTCTGGCAAGAGCAGCCTGCATGACCGCTTCTTTTACGCCAAGACCCCGTTCACGTAATTGATCTGTAAATTCAATAATCAAAATCCCATTTTTAGTCACAAGCCCAATGAGCATAATAATACCAATCTGACTAAAAATATTCAAGGTCTGATTAAAAAACCAAAGCGCAAAAACGGCTCCGGCTATGGCCATGGGCACTGTTAGCATAATAATGAGCGGCTGCACAAAACTTTCGAACTGTGCCGCCAGCAATAGATAAATTAAAACCAATGCTAATACAAATGCAAAAAGAATGTTACTTGAGCTTTCTGTAAAATCGCGGCTAGGCCCCGTCAGAGAAGTTGTAAAACTATCATCCAGAACCTGCGCAGCAATCTGATTCATTGCTGCAATGCCATCACCAATGGTTTTGCCATTAGCAAGTCCTGCCGACACGGTGGCGGACTGATAACGATTATAATGATATAATTGCGGGGGACTACTTCGCTCTGTTACACTGACCAGATTGTCCAATTGAATCATTTCATTTCGGCTATTCCGAACAAAAAGATGGCGGATATCGGCCGGATTGTCGCGGTTCTCACGTGACACCTGTGCCAGCACCTGGTATTGTTTATCACCACTTATAAAATAGCCGAAACGCTGTCCGCTTAAAGCCAATTGAATCGTCTGCGCCACATCGGCAATACTAACACCCAGGGTTCGTGCCTTATCCCTGTTTATCTCAATAACCAGTTCTGGCTTATTAAACTTTAGATTGGCATCGACCCCCTGAAAAACGGGATTCTTATTTGCTAATTCCAAAAACTGCGGCAATTTATCACGCAACTTTTGAAAATTTTGAGTTTGTAACACAAATTGAACCGGCAGACCAATGCGCGGACCGCCCCCTGAAGAGATGGATTGCTCCTGAACCACAAACACTTTTCCTTCAGGAAACAGAGCTAGATTTTTATTGATGGAGCCCGCTATTTCCTGTTGCGAGCGCTCGCGCTCCTCCGCATCGGTCAGCGCGAGACGAACAAATGCGGTGTTGACTGCACCTGAGCCGGCAAAACCAGGAGCGGTGACTGTTAAGCAAACTCGTTTTTCAGGAATTGAATCTCCCACAAAGCCGGAAATGCGGTCCACAAGTGCATCCGTCGACTCATAAGAAGTTCCCTCAGGAGCCGTAACCAGCATGCGAAGCCAGTTACGGTCTTCAAGAGGAGAAAGTTCTGATTGTAATTGTGAACCGAAATAAAAAATTCCCACGATAGACAGCCCCATAATCACAAAAGCCCACCAGCGTTGCTGCAGAAAATTTTCAAGACGGGATTTAAACCACTGGTCCAGACCGGTGAAAAACGGCTCGGACCAATTATAAAACTTAGTTTTTTTCAGTGGGTTCTTTTTAACCAGCTTCGCATTTAACATGGGTGTGAGTGTCAGCGAGACAAAAGCAGAGATTAAAACTGCTCCAGCTAGCACCACTCCAAATTCTCTAAATAAGCGGCCAACAAATCCTTCCAGAAAAATAACGGGCATAAACACCGCAGCAAGCGTTAAAGAGGTAATAATGACCGCCATGTATATTTCACGCGTCCCCTCAATGGCAGCATCCTTTGGATTCATCCCTTTTTCAATCTTCTTAAAGATGTTTTCGGTGACAACGATGCCATCATCAACAACCAGACCCGTCGCCAATACTATGGCCAGCAGCGTCAGCACATTAATGGAATAATCCATCAGGTACATAATAAAAAAGGCACCAATCAGTGAAACCGGAATATCAATTAAGGGACGGAATGCAATGACCCAATCTCTAAAAAACAGAAAAATAATGAGGATAACCAGCACTAAGGCAATGATTAGCGTCTCTTTAACTTCGGCAATTGATTTCTTAATAAAGCGGGTGTTATCCAGTGCAATGTTGATGCTGTAGTCTTTCGGTAATTCCTTTTTAAGAACATCATACCGTTTATAAAACGCATCGGCGATATCAATGTAGTTGGCTCCTGGCTGAGGAACAAGTGCGAGTCCAACCATTGGCGTCCCCGATTCCTTTAACACTGTTTCTTCATTCTCAGCCCCTTGTTCCACCAAAGCAACATCCCGCAGTCGGACAATGTTTCCAGCATTTTCAAGGATAATCATGTTTTCAAATTCCTGCACGGAACTCAAACGTCCCACTGTATTCACCGTTAGTTCGGTCGCATTACCAGCTATCTTTCCGGAGGGAAGGTCTACATTTTCGCGCGCAATAGCTGACTTTACATCAAGAGGGCTTAACTTAAAAGAAGCCAGTTTATCGGGATAGATTCGAATCCGCATGGACAAACGTCGCTGTCCCCAAATTTGCACTGCACTCACGCCTGGAATTGTCTGCAGGTTTTGTGCCAGCACATTCTCAGCATAGTCACTCACCGCGAGCAGGGAACGCGTATCACTTTTTAAAGTCATACTGATGATCGCATCCGAGTTGGCATCTGCCTTTGACACGACCGGCGGCGCGTCAATGTCCTGAGGTAATTGACGCAGCGCTTGCGACACCTTATCACGCACGTCATTCGCTGCCGCTTCTAAATTACTGCTGAGATTAAATTCGACCGTAATTATGGATGAACCCTGATTCGAAGATGCGGAGATCGAGCGAATTCCTTCAATGCCGTTGACAGCTTTCTCAAGCGGTTCTGTAATTTGTGATTGAATCACATCAGCGTTGGCACCTGTATAATTGGTGCGGACGGTGATGACAGGCGGATCAATACTGGGATATTCCCGAACCCCTAAAAATTTATAACCAATGAGTCCGAATAAAACAATGATTACGGACATCACAATGGCAAGGACCGGGCGTTTAACGCTGAGAGAAGCCAGATCCATTTAGTTAAGGGCCTTTAGAAGTTTAACCTTTGCGTCTTTTTTCAAACTCATAAGACCCGTTGTCAGTATCGTATCCCCAGCCGACAGGCCTTCTGTCACCTGAATGGTCTTGTCCGTTCGTAAACCAATTTTTATTGGGACCTCCAGCGCCTGTCCCATTTTGCAAACAAACACCTTTTGACCTTTTAAGGTCGCGACAACTGCCTGAGTAGGCACCATGATTGCATTGTTTGTTTTGCCCAGATTTACATAGGTATTCACAAAACTACCGGGATAAAAAATCTGATTCCCTGTGTACTCCGCTCTCGCCCGGATGGAACGCGTAGCTTCATCCACCAGCGGTTCAATGGCATAAACCTTTGCATCAAACACCTGGGAGCTATCCATTTTTTCGGAGCGGAATTTAACCAGACAGCCTTTAACAAAAATCGCATTGTATTTTTCAGGAATAGAAAATTCTACGTAAACCGGCTTCATTTGCACAACCGAAACAACGGGTGTAACTGGACTAACAAATGAACCTTCACTCACATTTTTAAGCCCCGCCTGACCACTGAAAGGAGCGGTGATATTTGTCTTTGCTATTTGTGCGCGGGTGAATGCCTCATCCGCTTTTAAAGATTCTAGTTCATTTTCCTGTATTTCAAATTCTTCCTGACTAATTCCATTAATCTTTAGCAACTTTTCGAGCCGGGTTAATTTTTGCTGTGAGAGTTGGACCTGGCTGCGCACTTTTAACAGTGTTGCTTGTAAATCTGAATCATTTAATTTCACCAGCAGAGCGCCTTTAGCCACGGTCTCCCCTTCCTTAAAATAAATCGCGATAATTTTTCCTGAGATTTCTGGAACCAGTTCAACCTGATTGTATGCGCCAATTTTCCCCGCTGTATAGACTTCGTTCTCGAAATTACTAGTCTTCACTATGAAATAATTAACAGCGACGGGCGGACTTGTTTTTCCTGCTCCACCCTTCGCTTTTGAAGCCTCATTTTTTGGAAAAAAAATGAATTTAGAGGCGATCAAAAGACCCATTACAATCACGACAACAAGCCAGGCAGGAATTTTCTTCATATTAGTTTCTATTTTTGATGACCATGGTTTTATTCGCCGACTAAGAGCATTACAGCATTCGCTGATCGAATCGTTAAGTCAATCGTTAATTTTTCAAGCAGTGGCTTCTGTTTATCATTTTTCCCCTGAGCCAGACTGGAAAATTGTTTCCGGTGCAGCTGCCAGCAAATGTCACCATGGTAGAACTCGGAAAAGAGCAGAGCGTTGGTGCCAAGGGAAATATCAGAATGCTGTTTCAGTCTTTTGAATTAAGGTACAAATATAACTTTTAGGCAGGAGCATTGCTTTTATGTTTCCCCTTTTTAACTTACATTTGCGTCTTTTCCAGCATGAAATTACACTCGATTTCCTTTATTCTTGCACTGAGCGTCAGTGCCTTTTCCCAGACAGAAAAACACTTTAAAAATCTGACCATGTTGACCCACGGTGGTGACAATGCAGAAGCCTATTTTAGTTTTGATGGGAAGTATGCCAGTTTTCAAAGTAATTACACAAATTGGGGATTGCAATGTGATCAGATTTTTAATTTGGATATTGCAAAAGCTTCTAAAGACACAACGTATCGGCCCCCACTCATCAGCACTGGTAAAGGGCGGACCACCTGTAGTTTTTTCATGAAGGGCAACAAAGAGATTCTTTATGCTTCTACGCATCTGGCTGGGGATGCATGTCCCGAAACGCCGCGCTTACCCGGTAAATACCTTTGGTCGGTGCACGCCTCTTACGATATTTTTGTCAGTGATTTGACTGGAAAAATTCTCCGTCAGCTTACAACTTCACCGGGTTATGATGCAGAGGCCACGGTATCTCCCAAAGGCGATATGATCGTGTTTACAAGTGACCGCAGTGGTGACCTCGAATTATGGACCATGAATCCCGATGGCAGTAATCAAAAACAAATCACTTTTGGTTTGGGCTATGATGGCGGTGCTTTTTTCTCTCCTGACGGCAAAAAACTAGTCTTCCGTGCCTCTCGGCCGCAGTCTGATGAAGATCAGAAAGAATATAAAGATCTTTTGAAACAGGGACTTGTGGCTCCCAGCACGATGGAGATTTACACTTGCAATGTAGATGGTTCTGAGCTTCGCCAAATCACTCACTTGGGCAAGGCCAACTGGGCACCTTTCTTCCATCCAAAGAGTAATAAAATTATCTTTTCAAGTAATCACCACAGTGCCAAGGGTTATGATTTTCAATTATGGCTAATTAATCTGGACGGTACTGGACTGGAGCAACTAACCTTCGAAAGTATGTTTAATGCGTTTCCCATGTTTTCGCCGGACGGTAAAAAACTTATTTTCTCAAGTAACCGCAAGAATGGCGGGACAAGAGACACGAACTTGTTTATCTGCGATTGGGCGGATTAAAGCACTTGGCTCCGCTGTAAACAATTCAATGTTCACTTATGGGGTCATTCCCATTGTTTGAACAATTGGAATTATATACATTCGTGATATAAAAATAATTTCTATGAAGCAGTTTTTCGCCGGTCTGATGGTATTGACCTTGCTCAGTGCAGCGGACATGAATTCTCAGCATTTTGCATGGATGGGTGGTAGCACTGGCACCGGAGCAGCTGGTGACTATGGAACACAAGGCGTTCCTTCGGGGACCAATACCCCTGGAGCAAGAATGGCTCCCGCAGATTGGCAAGATGCTTCCGGTAATTTTTGGTTGTTCGGGGGAAACGGGCTTGATGATTTTGGAAATAACGGTTACCTGAACGATCTCTGGCGTTACAATCCCACTAATCAACAATGGACTTGGATAAAGGGTGACAATCTGATTGCTCAAGTAGGTGTTTATGGTACGCCCAGCGTTTCTGCTGCTAGTAATAAACCAGGAGGTCGCACCGAAACAGCGCAGTGGCGCGATAATCAAGGAAATATCTGGATTTTCGGTGGGTATGGTCATGATGGTTTATCCTCACTTGGCCTGTTAAATGACCTTTGGAAATATGATCCTCTTTTAAATCAGTGGACATGGATGAAAGGCAGTAATACAACCAATGGCTCTGCTGTCTACGGCACGGTCAATGTGAGCTCTATTTCAAATACCCCAGGTCCTCGTAAAGGGGCAGCTACCTTCCTTGACAATGCGGGGAATCTTTATCTTTTTGGCGGAATTGGTACGGGCAGCAATGCGACTTATGGGAGTCTGAATGATTTATGGCGCTACACGATTTCAACCAACAGCTGGACTTGGATTAATGGAAGCAATGTGGTCAATCAAAACGGCTCTTATGGTTCATTAAATACCGCTTCTGTCAGTAATAGTCCTGGATCCCGCTCAAACACGAGCAGCTGGAAAGATGCAGCTGGCAATTTTTGGATGTTTGGCGGGGATGGATATGATGCGCAAATTCCCACCAAAAGTTTTCTCAATGATTTGTGGCAATATGACCTGACTTCTAACATGTGGGTTTGGAAAGGTGGTACTACCGTGCTGACGTCCCCAGGTGTTTATGGAACGCCAGCTGTACCGAGCACTAGCAATATTCCAGGAGCTCGCCAGAGCGCTTTTACTTGGGTGGATGCGGTTGGCAATTTCTGGTTGCTAGGCGGGGCAGGAGTTTCTACCGGGACGCTAACGGGACAATTGAATGACCTGTGGAAATATAACAAAAACACCAGCGAATGGGTTTGGCTAAAAGGCACCAGCCTTGTAAATCAGCCTGGTACTTATGGTTCAGTGACCGTGCCTACCTTTAATAACCGTCCTGGCGGAAGAAGTTCAGGTGCTGCCTGGATGGATGCAAACAGTAATCTCTGGTTATTTGGAGGCTCCGGTTTTGGTACAGGAAGTTCCAGTTCCGTCGACTTGGTGAATGATGTCTGGCGCTACACCAACTGCTTCATCAGTCCAATTACCATGACCATTATTGCAAAAGATAGCATCATCTGCGCTGGCGAAAGTACCTCACTCACGGTGAACGGAGGTACTAATTACTTGTGGAGTGTAAACTCGGTAACCATTAATAATATTGCCATCAGCCCAAATGTGACGACAACTTATTCTGTCGGCACAACGAACGCGAATGGTTGCACCTATTTCGCTTCTTTTACAGAGATTGTAGATGCTTGCCAGAATATCAACAGAATTCTTGCTGCTGATGCCTTTGCCGTCTATCCCCTACCTGCTCAAAACAGTCTGACCTTTAAATTCGGAGAAGCCTACGCAGGCATGGACATCATTATTCGGGATATTCAGGGAGCAATAATCCTGACCGACATCTTGAATATCTCCCCTGCAACCATCAGTATCGATTTTGCGAAAGGGCTTTATTTTTATGAGGTCAGGGACAAGAATAGAACGCTGAAGAGTGGGAAATTAATTAAAGAATAGATCCAGCAACAGAGCGATCTGTCTTCTCTTTTATTCCACTAATCAGTCCTTGGATTAATTTTTCCCAGGTAAATTCCTCTCGAATCATTTTTAAGGAAGCTTGTTTCCGTGCCTGGATTTCTTCAGGTGACAAATCTGCGATGTTGGACAAGGTCCTTGCCAGAAGTTCTGGTGCGGAATTTTTGAGCAGCCAGCCGGTCTCGGGACGAATGAGGACAGCAGTGGCTCCTACATCTGTTGCTACTACAGCAAGACCAGCCGCCATTGCTTCCAAAATAACATTCGGCATACCTTCACTCCAACTTGGACAGAGCAGAATATCCTGTTGACGAATTAGCTCCTGCAGCTTTTGTTTATTCCGAATCTCACCGAAATACCGTACGTTTTTATTTTTAATTTGGCGATTACCGGGAATAGGACCTATAAAATTAAATTGCACTTTGAGGTTCGGCTGCGTCGCTAAAAGCAGTTTGATGGCTCTATTCAGTTCTTCAATACCTTTTCTTCTTTCGTAGCGTCCCAGAAAAACGAAGCGGAGTACTTCCCCTGCAGGTCTGACTTCTTCAACCAGAGTCGAGGCTTCTACCCCGCTGGGAATTTCGAAAATGCGGCTGACCGGTACACCCAATGCAGAGATAATACCTGTAATATTTCCCCCATAGGAGAAGACCACGTCCGCATTTCGGCTAATAGCACGAACGGGACGTCGTAAAAATAAAAAATGCTGGAGGCGCGTTTTCAAATCCGGTGGTTTCTGAAACATCTCATACCCATGAAATTTGACACCAATGAGCGGTTTATCGAATAGGGATTTTTTTTTCTGTTCAAGGAGGTGCCAGCCTGTAAATCCTTTTGTGTAAATAAAATCATAATCGACGAGGCGCGGTTTCATTGCCTGGTATAAAGCTCTCGAATAGCGGTAACTGTTGAAAAGATAATGCCCTGGAAAGCGAATGGAGACCGGAAAGGGTATAATAAACGAATGAATGAAGGGCCGCTCTTCATCCGTAAAGACATCTAGCTGAGAAATATCGTACGTGCTGCTGTTAAAGTGGTACAGATCGACATGAATGGAACTTTGCGCAAAATATTTACACAAGTAGTACGAATGCTTTTGCATTCCGCCCAGCACGTAAGGCCAGATTCCGTCTGTTAAAAGAGCAATACGCATTAATCTGTCATTCTGGTTGATGCGGTCATGACGCTTTCTTGCAAAACAAATGCCGAGGGCTATTTACGGAGGTACATCACCTCTTCCACCGCCTTGATGACGCGTTCTGCATTCGGAAGGCTCGCCTCAATCAGGGTTGGTGCGTAAGGCAAAGGTGTATCTGCCGTTGTGATGCGAATAACCGGAGCATCGAGGTAATCAAAGGCATCCCGCTGCACTTTATAAGCAATTTCAGTGGAAATGCTTGCTAGTGGCCAAGCTTCTTCCACTACAACCAGACGGTTGGTTTTTTTAACGGAGTTAATAACAGTATCGTAATCAATAGGACGGACGGAACGTAAGTCAACGATTTCAGCTTCAATGCCTCTGGCAGACAGTTCTTTAGCTGCTGCGAGTGCTGTTTTGATAATCTTGCCAAAAGACACAATGGTCACGTCTGAACCTGCCCGCTTAATGTCCGCCTTGCCAATGGGAATCAGGTATTCCTCCTCAGGAACTTCCCCCTTGTCACCATACATCTGCTCACTCTCCATAAAAATGACAGGATCATTGTCGCGGATAGCGGATTTTAAAAGGCCTTTTGCGTCATATGGATTGGAAGGAACCAGCACTTTTAATCCAGGACAATTGGCATACCAGTTTTCAAAAGCTTGGGAGTGCTGTGAACTGAGCATGCCGGCACTTGCAGTCGGTCCGCGGAATACAATTGGGACATTGTATTGTCCCCCGCTCATGCTATACATTTTAGCGGCACTATTAATGATCTGATCAATGGCAACCAGACTAAAATTAAACGTCATGAACTCAATGATTGGACGTAAGCCATTGCTGGCAGCGCCCACACCAATTCCTGCAAAGCCTAATTCGGCAATCGGGGTGTCGATAATACGTTTCGGACCGAATTCAGCCAGCATTCCTTTACTTACTTTGTACGCGCCATTATATTCTGCTACCTCTTCACCCATGAGAAAGATCTTGTCATCTCTTCTCATTTCCTCTGACATGGCTTCTCTTAAAGCTTCTCTGAATTCAATTGATCTCATAACGAAAAATAATCCCTCAAAAATAGCAATTATATTCAAGGAGATGGCTACTTCCTGAGCATAAAAAAAACCCTTCCGAAGAAGGGTTTCTAAAATTATAAGTTCTACCTGCGTTTATTGACCGATCATCAGATGAACCGTCTTGCTCTGCTGTTGAGCATTGCGGACTGTCACCAGATAAGTTCCGGCTTTCAGTTGAGACAAATCGATGCTTACTTCAGTGCTAGTGGTATGGCAATTGAGGACAGCTTGGCCCAGTACATTGTATACCGTGATATCGTTCTCGCCGATTAGGCCGCTGACAAGGGTGGAACCGTTGGCAGAAGGATTTGGATACATTTTTAATTTTGCAAAGGCTGAATTTTCGATCAGACCTGTTCCATCATCACTACAGAACTTAAGACAGATGCGGAAAGGCTCGTTATAAGAAAACTCTGGCTGACGTCCGAATGCGCTCATTGGACGTAGTTTGGCGCGAAACTGGTTATCCCAGCAGCCGGCAAGGTCACTGTAGGAAATAATGGTGTTTGGATTCGTATTTGGATAGCGGTATGGTAAAAATACCCGTGGATCGCGAGGAGGCATTGCATTTTCAGTGTATTCAAAGTTCCAGGTAATAGCGGAGTCAGCTGAGAAACCACCGCAGCAAACAGGGGTTGCCACAAACGCATAATACAGATTCCATTTGCGATAAAACTCATTCAAGTTATAAAAGCGATTGGTAAACTGCCATGAGGAGGTATTTGTAAAGGTAAACTGAGTGCGTGTACAGATGGTGTCACTCGTTGACGGATTTGCATTAAAATCCAGGATATTCTGTGGAATTTGCTGACTCGCTTGAACGGTATAGGTTACACGTGGCGCTACCATGAATTCATAATCTGTCCCCACGCCATAACCAGGGGTCATGGAGAAGTTTTTAGTGCTATAGAACGTAGCGGCATTCGCATTGGCTTTGTAGCGAATATAGCCGTAGTCACCGTCAGAGTATTTTCTGGCTGAAGTTGCACCAGCGCCTATCACGTTGGTTGGGGTTAGACCAGCTGTCCGCAAAAGTTGCAGGGTGTCACCGCAAAAATTAGACATGTTACGAATAAGGACGGCAAAGTCGCCTGAAACCACGCGTGGTGTTACAAAGTTACCTCCTAGGATGCCCGGTTTGTTCTTATACGAGGAGTTCACCTCCGTCACAACCGAGTCAATAGCTGGTAAAATCGGAACGCCGCTACTGTTTAAATTACAAAGGTAGAGATGCACAGGGAACTTAAGATTAGCGGTCACGCCCGGCATACCGGCATATGCTTCCAAACCAGTTACAGTCAGATCACTAACTGCATTCTCAAAACGACTACCCACATGCGTTACACTCGCATTTGAGCATTTTGGTGAAGGATCTTTGAAAAAGGGATAGTTGCTGTATGTGGTGACACCGGTTTTAAAATAGTACTTATTGAAATAATAGTGCAGCGTATCGACTACTGTTGCAGTATTAGTCGTTTGTGCTTTTAAAGAAACGCCCAGCGAAAGTAAAACTGTACTGAGCAAAAGTAATTTTTTCATCATCTCTGAATTTAAATTTGTTCTTCAAATATAGTGACTTGAGGCAGTAAAACCATGGAAATTTCAAAAAAAAATTAAGAAGTGCTGGTTAACAAAAAACTTTTAATGATTGTATGGAATTTCTGTCCTAACCGCATCTGTAGTAATAGGGTGTTCAAATTTCTTATGAAATATACCACTAGGTCTGCATTTATTATTAAATTTACCAGAATTCTCCTTATGCCAGAAAGCACCTGGACCAGCTCATATTTAGTAAAAAGCATATTCCGTAAGAATATTCTCGTATTGGTTTCCCTGCTGATTCTATCTGTAGCGCATGCTCAGCCAGGAGATGAGATTAAAATGCAGGCTGATAAGCTCTTTAAGGAGGAGAAGTATGACGAGGCCTACAAGTATTACTCACAATTAGTATCCAATTTCCCAAAAGATCCCGAATATAATTTCCGACTCGGTGTCTGCATGATTTACAGCGAACCAGATAAAACAAAGTGCATCCCCTTCCTCAAGACTTCTGCCGCCAATACTGCAGAGGCTCCCAAAGAGGTCCTTTTTTACCTCGGTAAAGCCTATCACATTAATTACCGCTTTGATGAGGCAATTCGGAATTACAATGAGTTTAAAAAGACGGCATCTTCTGGCCTGCAGAAAAAATTACTGGTCGACCGGGAGATTGCTTCTTGTAACTCAGGTAAACGCTTATTAAGTAATGTAACGGATCTGGTGGTCTTAAATAAGAAAGAACTGGCCAAAGTTGATTATTTCCGGAGCTATGACATGAAAAAAATGGGTAAACTCCTGGCGAAGCCGGACGAGTTTAAGACCTCACTTGACAAGAAGAAAAAAGATAATTCGATTGTCTTCCTCCCCTCTAAATCGGATGTGATTTATTTTAGTAGTTACGGTGATGATCCAGCAACTGGTAAAGATATTTACACGTCGCGCCGCGTCAATGGTGTATTTGGAAAGCCAGAAAAGGTACAGATGATTAACACGGAGTTCGATGAGGACTTCCCTTTCCTACATCCCGATGGCAAGACTTTGTATTTCGCTTCCAAGGGCTTTAATAGCATGGGGGGCTATGATATTTTCCGCTCTACTTTTAATCCAGGAACACAAACTTGGAATGCCCCAGTTAATATGGAATTTCCAGTTAACTCGCCGGATGATGACTTTCTCTATGTAACCGATTCCCTAGAAACAGTGGCTTTTTTTAGCACTGGACGCCAAAGTCCTCCGGGAAAAATTGATGTCCTTAAAGTCAAAACCAAACGCCGCGCCATGGATATGATGGCGGTAAAGGGACAAGTAAAATCTGACCAGTCAGACCAGAGTCTGGCCAGTGTCATCACCGTTAAAATTATTGGTGGACCACAGGAATTTGGAAAGTTTAATGCGACGGAAGAAGGAAATTACACACTCGAAATTCCCAGCGGTCTAAAAATTGCATTAACGGTCGAGACACCGGGTATGCAAACGCAAACGGCTGAAGTCCTCGTACCGGCCACCGAAAGTCTTAAACCGATGCGCCAAACAATTTCTTATCAAAATGGTCAGCTTTCGATCGAAAATTCTTTTGAGGACACTGCTGGCGATGACAGCTATCTGGAGTATCTGAATGTCATTGAAAAGAAAGCAAAGCTCAATGTTAATGGCACTGAGGGCACAGAAGATGCTGCACCATTGGCGGCAGTTACTGGGGCGACAACGCCGGCACCTACTTCATCTGTTACTCCGAGGTCGAATAAAGAATTGGGGGACATAGCACGGAAAGACGCTGAAGAGTCCAGGTCAGAAGCAGCCTTACTGCGCAGTGAGTCCCAAAACGCAATTGACGCAGGCACTAGTTTCAATACAGAAGCGCAGCGCAAGAAAGTGGCTGCAGACCTTGCGCGCGAGACAGAACCAGCGGTGGCAGATTCATTACTAAAAGGTTCTGAACGCGATGCAGAACTCTCCACCCGCATCTTGGCCTTCGGAAATGCACTAGCTGAGGATGCAGAAAGAAAGGAAAAAGAAGCGGCGCTGAATGAACAGTATTCTTCTGAACTGGCCATTGCCATTTCTACAAAAGACCCTAAGTCCGTTCAAAAATTAGCGGATCTGCAGAAACAAATAGAAGAATTATCAAAACAGGAGAACGCTTCAGCGGAGCGTCTTTCTGCACTAAAATCAGAAATTGCGGAAAGCGAAAAAGTGGTGAGTCAATTGGAAACTGAGAACCAAGAGCTATCCGCTTCCATTACCGAGCTCAGTGGCCTTATCAAGAATAAAGAACTGGAGTTAGATCAGGCCCGAAAGAAAAAGGACAAGGAGCGCTTGTCAGAAGAGCTAGCGAATCTTCGCTTGGAAAAATCGTCACAGGAAAATGAACTGGAGACCAATAAGACTACTTCGACTCGCGTGCAGGATGAACTGGGTGCCGGCAAAAAAGAACTCAGTGTCGCCACAACACTCCGCGAGAGTGCAGTTGCCGCGGCTCCAAAATCCGCTCCTGCTAACTTAAATGCAAAGCAACTTCGTGATTTTTACGCTTCAAAAATTCTGACTGCAGATAATAATGATGAGGGTAGTATACAGTCTAGTAACACAGCCTTAATGAGCTATACTAAGGACTTAGAAGCCGCTCTGGAACGCAGTAAAGCAGCACAGGCATCACTTTCGCCGGTAGAAAAGCAGGCGCAGGCCGCTGAAATCAAAGCACTGGAGAATGACAAAAAATTAATTCAAACCCGTCTTGCTTCGAATGAAAACAGACTAAACGAATTAGCGAAGATTGAGAAGAAAGAAAAAGTAGTGCTAGAAACCAATTCGACTTACCAATCCATTAAAGCAAATAATCCTCTGGAAGCCATGAGTCTCATTAACGAGATCAGCAGTGACCTCCAGGATACGGAGGATGAGTTGTTCAGTATTAATTACAAGAGTCCTGCCGCCCTCCAACTGCGAAATGAAGCAAGTGCTAGCCTCAACTCGGCCAGTGCGAGACAAAATCAGGTACTAGAGGATCTGAGGCTGGCGAAGGAACAGCTCCAGAAAGTGGATCCCAATTCGGCGCCAGAAGTCGTTTTAGCGGACTCATTGACTGCTAAGGCGGAATTGCTTAGCCTGCAAGCGCAAGAGCTTCGAGATAAGGCCTCCTCCGCAACTGGAACTGATAAAGACAATCTGATTAGTAAGGCTAAAAAATTAGAAGACCAAGCCTCAGATCAAAACATTTCAGCTTCAGAAATTAGTAGTCAAGATAAAACTTTGATCTTTGCAGCAAATAAAGAAAATATTCAGAATCTGATTAAACTCAACCTAGCGACTGAGCAGGATTTGGCTACTGCTAGGCGGTTAAGTGATGAAGCCGTTCTTTCTTTCCGCAAAGCGGGGGAAATTCGCATCGAAGCGCAGGCGATGCTGAATAAAGGATCCAAGCTTGGTAGTTATAGTAATGCAGAGGACCTCGAATCCGAAGCCATCCTTAAGCAAGAACAAGCTATTGAATTGCTGATGCAGACCAGTGGTGACTTTGCGCTAAAGACCGCTAATACCAGTCTGGTTAGAGCCAAAGCACAAGCAGAAACTCCAAAAGAACCAGGACTTAATGAAGCACTTAGCACTGTTAACGCAGGCTTAGTCGAACTGGGAGATCTAAAACTTCAGTCCTATCAAAAATTATATCAGGCCAATGCTGCAGAGCTTGAGGCACTGAATGCGGAGGTGATGGCGAAAGAATCTGTTGCGCTCAAGACCCCTTCCTTGAAGACTGAATTACTGCGAACTAAGAAATTGATTGGCTATGCTATTGAATTTAAAACGAGTTCCGATGCAGCAAATGAGACCAATGAGAAGTTTAACTTTTTGGTGACTGCTGTAAAACAACAAAATCTCGCTCAGCAAAAACTGGCTGAATTAAAATTCAATATCGACAAAGCAGAGTCACAGGCTAAAATGGCGCCAGTGGTCACCGAAGTGGTCGCCATTGAAACGACTGTGGAGCCTACTCAGGAAAAGACAAACACCGCAGCTGTTAAAACAAATGAGCCCCTTGCAGTAAAACAAAAAAATACAAGCCCATCACCGAAAAAACCAGTGCAAACAAAGAAAGCGGTACCGCCTCCTAATAAGTCGGAACCAGTTGTAGCACGAGTGACCGCAAAAAACAATGCCGTTTCTCAAACGGAAAGCCGAATAATTGACATTTCAGAAGTAGCCAAAAAAGATACAAGCTCCAGCCAGGTCATCACCTACCTAGATTCAAAAAACCAGATTTTAAAGAATGAAGAGGCCGGCACTATGATTCAATCCAGCTTGGCGCGCTTAAAATCACTTGAAACAGAAATGACCGCTGCCAACGAGGTGGTCCGCAGAAATGATGCCCTCCAGAACAACCTTATAAACGCCTCAGCTGAACCCGCAGAGATGCGGACAAAAGCGGACGCTTTGTTAGATGAGTCTGAAAAACTATCAGCAGAAGCCGCAGAGGCAAAAGCTTCTGCAGCAAAAGCGGCAGGACTTCAGCGCGATGCATTCCTGACTGAGGCAAGAGAACTTGAAAAGGAATCTCAGGAAAAAATGATGACCTCTGCTCAGCAAATGCAAATGGCAAATGAGAAGGAAGTCCGAGGTAATTCCCTTGCCATTCAAGAACTTCTAGAACTACTGAATAAGGATGATGCCGATGCGGCAGCGGCTCTCAAGCAGAGTAATGATGATCTGACTGCACTGAAGACGAGTATTCGAAATCTAAGGGAAGAAGTGAACGCACAAACCAATCCTTCTGCCAAAATGGGCGCTATCGGAAATGCAGAAGAAAAAGAAGTTGAATTGCTACAACTGCAAGGTAAAATTCTAAGTTCCCTTCGTCAGCGTTATCCGGACTATACCATGACCCCCGTGGCGGACGATTTAACTAGCCTTGATCCACAAGCGGAAGAAAAACGTAAAGAACTGATGGATGAGCAATACACGCAGATGATCAATCTGACAAATGGCTATAGTCTCGAATACGAGACAGCAAAGGTCGCCGTTCCCGTCTCAATGACCGATGCTGATCTGGAATTAAAGAAAAATGCTGACGAATTGAATACGGAATCCAAACGACTGCTCATTGCCTCTGCCATGGAACCTGATTACAGTCGCCGTATGCGTCTGCTTGCGCTTGCAGCAAAATACGGTAACTATGCAGTAGAGCAACTGGCGCAAATTACTCAGCCTGGCCAAAGCAAGGTGGCACAAAACAATAAAAAATCGCCAGCAGGCATGGACTTTAGCAAGGTGCAGATGGTTGACGCCAGTCAACCTGCAAGCCAAACACAAAAAAGAACGAAAGCTCCTCAAGAAAAACCTGTAGCCGCTAAGAAAGAAAAAGAAACAATTTCTACTCCATCAGTGGCAGCCGCGCAGCCTGCAGCGGTTGCAAAAACAACCGGAATTAAGATTGCCAAAGGAAATGCATATACCAATGCCAATCCAATTCCTATTAACGCTCCAATGGAACAAGGATTAGTGTTTCGTGTACAGATTGGTGCATTTAAAACAGCTATTCCAAACAACGCATTTAAGGGATTAAGTCCCATGAATGGTGAGACCACTGCCAGCGGCTATATCCGCTATACGGCTGGAAACTTTCAGAAAATGGAGGGTGCAACTGCTGTTAAAAATGATTTGCGCGGACTCGGCTATGGGGATGCTTTTGTCGTTGCCTATTTAGATGGTAAACGTATTTCAATCTCTGATGCATTAGCTGCCATGAAGGAAAAAGGAATTTTAATAGATGAGGCAGCGCCAAAAACCGCGGGCATAACGGCAAATGAGAACATTCCACGTGCTGCGCAAAGTGCAGAAGTAATAGCGCCAGTAAAAGTGGCAAAAGAACTTGAAAAAAGTAAAGCCCTGCTCTACACGATTCAGATTGGGGTCTTCACTAAACAAGCTACGGTGGCTCAGCTAAGGGGACTAACACCGGTTTGCGCTGAGTCTCTAACTAACGGACTTTTCCGCTATACAGCGGGTATCTACAACAGTCCTGAACGCGTGGTAGACGCCAAAAACAAAGTGGCGAACATGGGTTTCCGTGATGCATTTGTCAGCGCCTACCGTGACGGTAAACGCATTTCTTTTGGTGAGGCAAGAACATTACAACAAAACGATCCAGCTATTCAAACCGAATCCGAAAATCCTGTGCAGTTGGGCAACAGTTCAACAGACTTCGTCACGGTGAGTCCTTCAGCCATAAGCAGTCCAAGCATTGTGGTTTATACCAACAGCATCAGCACTTACCCTGAAGCGACGGAAGAAAATGGTATCAAAACGGATGAAAAAGGAATCTGCTATAAAATTCAGTTGGGAGCCTTCAGCAAAGAAGTCCCCGAGGACATGGTAAACCTATTTAATCAGATTAAGAACTGGCCCGTTGAATACAAAATCATCAACGGACTGTATGTGTATACCGCTGGAAATTATAGTTCAGTCAAATTTGCATTTGCGCTGCGTGATGAAATTAAGGAGTTGGGACTGCAAGACGCCTACCTTACGGTTTATCGTGATGCTAGCAAACTGTCGGGTACAGAAGCAGAAGAGTTACTTCGCGAGTAATTACATTTTACCGCTGATTTCAAGCAAATGCTGCAATTGATCTGTTTGAATAAAATCTGGATTAAGCGGAAGGGTCCTCAAATTATCGCTTTTACTTTGCTGATTAAACAGGGTCACACGAAGATTCCTTTGATGAGCTTCCTCTACCTGCTCAACTGATACACGATTAAGGTCAAAGGTTACGCCAAAAAAATCATAGTTATCGGCAATTTCCAGTGCAGTTTCTATCTGTTCGGAATAATAAAATAAGCGAAGTTGCGGCAGAGCCTGACGCAATTGCAGAAGGAGCTCTGGACTGGTGCTTTCAACAAAGCTGCGTTCTTGCAGGTTAAATTCCCGCAGCAGCTTCGAAAGGGCACGCGCCATAACGGGAAATTGTTTTTGCGTGAGATCGTAGCTTTTCAATTCAAAAGTCAGAATGCTGATCGTATCGTTAAGTGCTTCTAGAAAGTCACGGACTGGGATAAGCTTGAAGGCTTCCGATTTCAATGACTTATAATGACAGTCGATTTCCTCTGCAGTCATCTCCCCTATCCGCCCTGCGCACTGTGTATTTTCAGAAAGTTCTGATGCGTGAAAAAGAAAGAGTACAGAGTCAAGAGACATCTGCACATCCATCTCTGTACCATCAGCCCCCAATTTGAGAGCAGCTAGAAGTGATTCTTTGGAATCTATCGGCAATAAGGATTTAATGCCCATTCCGCCATGGCCAAACACCCCAATCTGCCCACCGGAAAGATTGGTAATCCGAATAATTTCGGGATCTTTTTTGCATGTGAAAAAAAGAAAGGACAGTAAGACAACTGTTACCAGTACTATTCGCATCGGTTAAAGATATTAAATAAAAAAAGCCGGTTACCCGGCTCCTTAAAAAAATAAAAGGTCTAAAAAGATTATATCAGTTCGACACTCCGCTTGATAAAGCTGGTTAACTTTTCACCTTTCAAAAGTCCCTGTGAGAGCAAGGCTAAATCAGCGGCCTGTTTTGCCAGTGCCGACTTTTTATCAACATCACCTTCTGCTAGAATTTTTCCGATCAGCGGATGATTGGCATTGACCACGAGGTTATACATTTCCGGCATATTGCCATAAAATCCCATTCCGCCGCCACCTAAAGCGCTCATGTCTTTCATTCTACGCATGAACTCGGGACGGGTAATGATCATCGGAGAATCAGTTTCACTCAGGTTTTCGAAGACCACCGAGAACTGTTCTTTATTTACCGCCCCTTCAATAATAGGCTTTAACGTGTTTTGTTCCTCTTCAGTAATTTTAGAAATAGTGTTTTCCTCCTTGCTGATAAGTTTATCAACCGTATCGGAATCTACGCGAACAAATGAAACGTCTTTTAATTTGCTTTCCAGGTGATTGATAAAATGCGGATCTAGCATTGTTTCCATTAAGAGGACGTCATACCCGCGCGATTTTGCGGCATCGATATAGGCATGTTGTTCTTCCGCATTGGTGGCGTAAAGAAAGACGATTTTTTTATTTTTATCAGTTTGCAGCGGCTTTACTTTCTCTTCAAACTCTTCGAAGGTGAAGAATGTGGTATCCGTTGTTTTCAGCAAGGCAAATTTTGCGGTTTTTTCGTAAAATTTCTCATCACTGATCATGCCGTATTGCACAAAAATCTTGATATCATCCCATTTCTTTTCAAAATCGCTGCGGTCTTTTTTGAATAATTCCTCGAGTTTATCCGCTACCTTTTTGGTGATATGGCCTGCTATTTTCTTCACGTTACCATCTGCCTGCAGATAGCTTCTACTCACGTTAAGGGGGATATCTGGACTGTCAATTACACCGCGGAGCAAGGTTAAAAAGTCGGGGACAATGTTTTCGACGTTATCCGTTACGAAGACCTGATTACTGTAGAGCTGAATCCTATCCTTTGGCATTTCAAGCTTATTTGTAAGCTTTGGAAAATAGAGAATACCGGTAAGATTGAAAGGGAAATCAACATTCAGATGGATATGAAACAAGGGTTGTTCAAACTGCATGGGATATAACTCCCGGTAAAAGTTTTTATAGTCCTCATCGCTCAAATCAGCTGGTTTACGAGTCCATGCTGGACTAGGATTATTGACGATATTATCAATCTCCTTTTCAATTTCCTTTACATCTTCCTCCTTTTCACCTTCTTTCAAATCCGGCTTGACCCATTCTTTTTTTGTTCCGAATTTAATTTCTACGGGTAAAAATTTGCAATATTTACTGAGCAGTTCTTGAATTTTGGCTGTTTCGAGGTATTCTTCACAATCGTCAGCGATGTGAAGTACGATGTTGGTGCCCCGTTCAGTGCGGTTGCTGATTTCTTCAATGGTGTATTCTGGACTTCCATCACATTCCCAGCGGACAGCCTTGGCGCCTTCCTTATGGGATAAGGAGAAGATCTCTACTTTCTTTGCCACCATGAAGGCGGAGTAGAAGCCCAAACCAAAGTGGCCGATGACTACATTTTTATCGACCTTGTCTTTGTATTTAGTTACAAACTCTTCTGCTCCAGAGAACGCAATCTGAGTGATGTATTTTTCGATTTCATCCTTGGTCATCCCTAGCCCTCTGTCTTTGATGACAATGGTTTTGGAAGCTTTGTCCACCACGACTTCAATTCTGAGGTCGCCAAGTTCATCTTTTACCTCGCCCATGCGGGCAAGCGCTTTCAGTTTTTGTGTAGCATCCACGGCATTACTAACAAGTTCTCTTAAGAAAATCTCGTTATCGCTGTAGAGGAATTTTTTAATAATTGGAAAAATATTTTCCGTTTGAACATTAATCTTTCCGTTTGTGCTCATGGTTTTGAATGTAGATTTATTAACAGTTATTACGAGCAATTAATGTACCAAAACCAAAAAACTGACAAGTTGGCAAGGGACCTTCATTAATCCTGCAAAAACGACGCGGTTAACTGCCCGCAGCAAAGGTTTGGTTCACGAGATAATACCCATCTTTCACTCATTTATAAGGTATTTCTAAAATTAGAAACACTGTTATCTCTTAATTTAGTGGGCTGTTGTAGCGAACCTATTTGCTACCTCGGTATTTATAATTTAAAACTAGAGACAGTTCGTATGAAAAAATATTTTCTCGCATTTGATCGTTTAAAATTAGTTGGTTTCCTTTTAGCAGGTAGTCTAATTTCCAGTGCACAGACGCCTACCTTACAGACTTTTGGATTTACGGGTTCGGTTCAATCTTTCACGGTTCCGCCATGCGTCACCAGCATTACTGTGGTTGCTAGAGGAGCACAAGGAACTTCGACCACCTCACCAGGTGGCCTCGGTGGCGCAGCTAGAGGTATTATGAGTGTTGTACCAGGACAGGTAGTAAATATCTATGTCGGTGGTCAAAATGGATATAATGGCGGTGGCTTAGGAGCTACCACTGGGATTGGCGGTGGCGCCTCTGATGTTCGTTTTTCCCCATATACAATAGCTGCCCGCCAAATTGTGGCAGGTGGCGGTGGTGCAGGCGGTGCGACAAATACTAATGCAGCCGGCGGTGGCGGTGGCGGTGGTGTGGTAGTGGGAACAAATTTTGTCGGTGGCGGCGGAGGAATTGGTGTGAATGGTGCACTCCCCCCTGTTGGCGGCTCATCCGGCAGTACAGCTGGTGGTGCAGGCGGTGTTAACAGCGGATCCTTCGGGGGTGCTGGTGGTGGCGGCGGGCTAACTAGCGGTGGCGGCGGCGGTACCAATACTTCCTATGTTGCAGGCGGCTCCGGAAGTCTTGGAATTGGTGGCAATGGTCTTGGTACTACTGGCGGAGCCGGTGGTGGTGGTGGCTACTACGGTGGCGGCGGTTCATCGGGAGGGACAAACGCAAATGCCGGAGGCGGCGGTGGATCGTCGTGGACAGGAACCCTTTCTAGTCCCGGTTTCACCGCATCTACAAATGCCGGTAATGGCTCAGTTACCTTTTCATATACGACTTTAGGTACCGGTATATCCGCTGTCAGCAATCCCACTGCGATCTGTGCGGGCAGCTCTGCCACCTTAACGGCTGGTAGCGTAAACTCGTTTACCTGGAACACCGGCGCTACAACCAATTCTATTCTTGTTTCACCAACGGCGACGGGTAATTATACTGTACAGGGGACCAATTCCTTTGGTTGTACCTCTTCCGTTGTTATTACGGTGACCGTCAATGCCGGATTGCCGGTGATGACGATTGCAAACACGGCCTCGGCAAGCGGGGGCATTTGTCCTACCGGCACCCTAAACTTATCAGCTTCGGGAGCCACTAGCTTTACCTGGAACAACTCCGTAACAAATGGAGTAACCTTTGCCCCGGTAAGCTCAAATACTTACGTTGTGACAGGCCAGAATGCATGCGGGACGAGCTCTGCAGCTGTTTCTGTTTCATTACACCCGCTGCCGTCTGTTTCAGCTGTTTCAAGTCAATCAACAATTTGCTCTGGAAATCCGGTCTTAGTGAGTGGTGTCGGAAATGCAGTGACCTACAGTGTTGTCAATTCTTTGATTCCCTATGCCACGAACTTCTTTCCATCTGCCACTGCTCTGTATACGATTGCGGGAACAAGCGCATTATCCTGTACAAATAGTGCGGTAGTAGGTGTGACTGTAATCAGCACGCCGATAAATCCACCACTCGCCACACCCCCACTCATTTGTGTAGGTGGAACAGCTTCACTCAGTTCAAGCGGTGCAACAACCTACAGCTGGATCAGCTCAAGTGGAATTATCACTGGAAGTCTGGTGACGGTTTCACCAACAATCAATACCACTTATACGTTGACCAAATCGAATGCAAATTGCATTGATACACAGACCCTTCTTTTATTTGTGAATCCATTACCAACGGTTTTTGCTATCGCTTCCCCAACACTCATTTGTGCATCGAGACCGGCCACTTTACAGGCTGGTGGTGCACAGACCTATACTTGGTTTGCGGCTGGTCCTCCATCTTTTTCTGTAACGGGAGCAAGTCCTGTGGTTTCTCCTAGCATTACTACCCTCTACACGGTGGCGGCATCCAACGGTACTTGCGCGAATACGACTACGGTCTTGTTAAGTACAAATCCCAATCCAACGTTAAGCATTTCGCCAACCAGCACGAGTATTTGTCAGGGTGATGCAGTGAGTTTGACGGTGAGCGGAGCCAGCGGTTATAGCTGGACAGTTGGAGCAATAACATCCAACAGCAACAGTGCAACGATTACGGAAACGCCGACAGCATCTGTCAACTATCAGGTGACGGGAATCAATAACTTTAATTGTACCACAAATGCACAACAAGTTGTTGTCGTGAGAACGACACCAACGCTGCAAATTGCCACGACCAAGTCGCTGGTCTGCATTGGCGGAATTAGTAATTTAACGGTATCAGCTCAGGCAGGACCCTGCACGTATACCTGGGATGCAAATGCGGGCGGTGTCAACGCGCCTGTGGCACCCGTTAATGTGTTCAACAGCACGACCTACAGTGTGGTGGGGCGCGCAACCAATCAGTGTACTGCTGCTGCTTTTTATCAGGTACTTGTTTTCCAGCCTACTTTTGCAGTCAATAGCCCTACCTCTAGTTGTCTTGGAGGGACCATTAATCTGATTGCCACTGGCGCAAACAGCTATACTTGGAATGGAAACCAGCCATTCTCTCAGATTGCAGTATCGCCAAATACGGCAACTTTCTACATTGTGGCAGCGACCTCTTCGTCCAATACGGTCAATTGTATTAGCACTAATACGGTGTTTGTGACCATTTACAATAATCCAACCATCACAGCAGTACCAAGCAGGACGCAGATTTGTCGCGGCGAATTTACCGACATTCTTGCCGGTGGAGCCTTAACCTATACGCTGAATACTGGCCTATCTGGATCGGTTATCCCTGTTAATCCGTCTACTAATACAACCTATACGTTGACAGGTACCGATCAAAATGGCTGTACAAATACAACAACGGTTCAGGTAAGGACTTCCATCTGTTTTGGTCTGGACGAACAAAGCAGCTTGAGCAAGTTAGTCGTTTATCCAAATCCCAGCAACAGCCATTTTACAATAAAGGCAGAAACAGATATGCGCTTACAATTGTTTAATGAACTGGGACAATTGGTTAAGGAACTGAGTGTGACGAAACAAACGGGCTTTCATGTTCAGGTGGATCATCTTGCGAGTGGCATTTACTTTCTAAAAGATGCCCAGCAACCTTCTGCCAGCCCTCTTAAAATTGTTATTACACATTAAAAACTGCCACCATAAATTAAAATCCGTCCCCTTGGGGCGGATTTTTTTTTGAATTAGCGTACCTTTAATCAGATGAAGAAAGCAGACTGGCAGGAGATTTCAGATTTTCTAAATGCAAAATATGAATACTATAATACCTCGGAATTTATAGCTGCCGATCCCGTCTCAATACCCCATCTCTTCACCAAAAAAGAGGACATAGAAATAGCAGGATTATTTGCCGCTACACTCGCTTGGGGTAATCGCAAATCGATCTTAAAAAATGCAGGTGAGCTAATGGACCGGATGGACCACCGTCCCTTCGACTTTATCAGTGGACATGAGAAAAAAGATCTCAAACAATTTGACCATTTTGTTCACCGCACCTTCAACGCCACGGACCTCCGTTTTTTTATTAGCGGCCTAAAACACATTTATCAGTGCCATGGAGGTCTTGAAACGGCCTTTACCAATGGCTCCGGTGGCAATCTGAAGCAAGCCATTGGTCTTTTCCGCAGCCGCATGATGGAAGTGCAACATGAAAGTCGAAGTGAAAAGCACATCTCAGATCCATTTAAAAAATCCAGTGCTAAACGTTTGTGCATGTATCTTCGCTGGATGGTGCGTAACGATAAAAGGGGCGTAGATTTTGGAATCTGGAGTAGCCTCTCCCCCGCTTCCCTGCATCTGCCTTTGGACGTACACACTGGCAATGTTAGTCGGCAACTTAGACTACTGAAGCGCAGTCAAAATGACTGGCAGGCTGTTGAAGAAATTACGGCTCAATTAAGGAAGATGGACGCTGCGGATCCCGTAAAGTACGACTTTGCGCTATTCGGTCTGGGCGTGGAAGGTTTTTTTAAATAAAAAAGGCGGACCGCTAAAGGTCCGCCTTAAGGAAAAGAAAAAGCACTTAGGCAGTTATTTTGTTACGCAGCGCAATGATTTTTTCGCTGATTGCTTTGAAATTTGCATCGGTAATTTCAGACGATTGATGAAACTTCACAATACTCTCGTGGATTTTTGTTAAGGAGGCAATCAGGCCTGCAGCCTCTTTTTTATCTTTAAAATCACTCAATAAATTAATTAAGTTTCCTAGATGAAAACGCTGTTCCCATAAATGCTGGTAGGCAGCTGCTTTTGAAACAGGGTCGGTAATTTCTTGTGCAAGAACAGAGGTCAGAAAAAGATTTTCAATCCAGCTTCCGGCAAAAACTGTTGCAGCCGTATAAACTCGGTCATTTGTCCTCAGGTAAGAATCACTCTTCATGAACATTTCATCCAGGATGGCGAAAAGACTGTCTTTAATCGCCAGATTTGCTTCTGCACGTTTGCCAATCATGGCATCGACGGCATTCTTTAATCCAAGCGCATCACTGAGCAGCAGGGTGCTTTTCATGTAGCTGAGAACTTCAGGACCTTTATTGTTCATCATGGCATAGGCCATATCGATATTATAGACACCAAGATTTAGGCTCCGCTGAAACTCGGTTGCATACTTTGATGCATTTTGAGGATTATTCAATGTCGAGCCATCAAAAGGTACTTTCCATTTTTGAAATGCCTGCATGGATGCTGCAGGGGAAGGAATATTGGCAATGGCAAAATCAAATTTAAATTTGGTCGTGTCATCCACGGTTATAGCTGTCGTGTCGACTGCTGGCGCAGGTACATCCGCTTCAGGGGTTTCTGCTTCTTTGGAACTGCAAGATACCAGCATTCCGGCGCTAAATGCTAAAATTATTGTCTTACGAAGGATATTCATGTTAAAATGGTTAACTGCGTCAAATTTAAGAGAAAAAATGAAAAAGCGAGGATTGGAAGACTATCTTCTAGGGATAACCATACATGTGAAGCGGCTTATACAGCATAGATTGCTCTCAGCATCCAAAATTTTGATTTCCCAGACATGAACTTTTCCTTCTTTTCGCAATGGCGCACAAATACCGGTGACGAAACCCGAGGTAACCGGTCTCAAGTGGTTAGCATTAATTTCCATTCCAACACCGATAAACAATTCACGGTTGACCAGACACCAGCTGGCCACACTGCCCAATGTTTCTGCTAATGCCACAGAAGCACCGCCGTGTAATAAACCAAAGGGCTGCTTAGTTCTTTGATCAACTGGCATCGTTGCTACTAGATAATCAGGTCCCAATTCTGTAAATTGTATGCCTAAGGTTGCGCTTAGTGTCCCGGCATTTAATGCAATAATATCCTGCAAATCAATGGTCCCAAACCAGATAGGATTTTTATTTTCCATGTTCCTGTTCTTTAGATTCCAATAAGCTGATCGCTTCTGAAAAGTTGACAAAGGGAATACCTGAACTCTTGAGGTGATCAATTAACCACATGTACCAGTTGAGCCAGGTACTGAAACTATGCGAGAAATAGCGGTCATGAAAGTCAATTCCAAGAAATTCCAAATTCGCGGCATGTGCTTTTTCAATCAAACGCAGTGTATTTTCCTTTGCTTTCGCTAAGTTGAGAGACTGCCAGCTCTTATGATTTTCTATTACCCAGCCATCCATAATTTGGAAAGGGAACTCCCACATGTTCCCTATTTTGTAGGGATTTATAAAGGCATGCTCCGTACTGTCATACCGGTAGCCATTTTCATTTAATACTTGGTAGGTGTCGGCGGTATTGCGCACATAATGCATTCTGATTCCACAAGAAGTCTGACCGGTCATCTCTAAAAAAAGTTGATGTTCCATCTTCATGTTCTCGGGATTGTTATAGGCGATGCCATGTAAACCCAATTCACAGTGTCTACTTTTCATTTGTTCAATCCACAACAGTGCAGCTTCGTTGCCGTAATTAAGTCCCACCCCCTTACTCACAGCTATGAAAAAGGAAGAAGGGACGCCATAGATATTATTAAAAGTCACCAGTTCATCAATGTTCTGCCACTTGTTTTTAAAGAAGTCTGACCAGCGCAGCGTATATTCTCTGAGACTGATTTTGCCCTTAAACAGTTCGATGTGCATTCGAGCCAAGTATTTGGGAAGAATGGTATCACGGAAAAGATGTTCCCACACCGTAATGTGATCGATATCATGAGAAATAATAGCCTTCATTTCTTTCGTAATCGCATAACAATGTCCAGAAGAGGGTGACGCTTTTCAATTGCGGCATAAGAAATCAGGTCGCCACCAAATTCACGGAAATATTTTTCTATGCCCGGCTGCATGCTGCCTTCAAAATCAAATAACTCTGCTCCTTGCTTCTTGGCAAGTAATAGTGTTTGCCACATGCAGGAGACTGCCGCGCCATGGTGGCGATTTTCAGAGGTGGTACCGCCAAACAGGTAAATAACTTTTTGACCATCTCTGACACAAAAAGTGGCCGCCAGCAAATCACCATTCTGTTTGGCCGTAAAAACCAGCGCGTGCTTGCTCATGGCAGGAGCGATTATTTTACGAATCAGTGCTTCATTATTCAAAGCCCCGGCACGCCTCAGGGAATCCACAATCAGATCCGCAACCATCGGAAGGGCTTCCGTTTGTTCAATAACCAGTCCGTCCTTAATTGCCTTGCTGATGCTCTTCCGTTTTTCACTTGCTAATTTTGCCCACAAGTCTTCTTCTGTCTGTCCAAGGTTAATCCAATACGAATAGCGTAAGGTGGCCTTCAACTGATTCCAAGTAAAGGGCTGCGTATCAGTGACCGAGGACGGTAAAGCAAGGTCCAGCAGATGCAGTTTCTGCTCTGAAAAATAGGCAGACACGGCAGTTAGGATTTCTTTGGTGAAGGAATGACGTCCAACGACCGATTCAGCTGGATTTATATAGTGTAAACCAATAGAGGGACAAAAAGGAGGCGTAATCGCCAATTTAAAAAATCCTTTTTTGAATTGTAGGTACTGAAAGGCGCCAATAATGTCTTCGTTGTTATTAAAAATGAGACAAACCCGTAAATCTTTTCCTTCATAAATCAGCTGCCAATCAGCAGAAAAAAACAAACTGGCATGCTTTTCCTGGAATACTTTCCAGGAGTTCAGCAGATTCCCCCGACTATTTAATGGAATGATTTTCAAAAAATATGTGATTTTTTAAATTTTAATAGAATTTCAAGAGGCTTCCAGGCTTTATTGATTGTGTAAAATGGAATCAGCTCTGGACCGAAACTTCGGAAAAACTTCTCCACGCCGGGAAGCATCGACCCTTCGAAATCGAAACGTTCACAGTTTAAGTCCTTTGCTTTTTCAATTGCCTTTAACAACAATAAATTATTCAAACCATTAAGTCCTGAGGTGCGGGAAGTTCCTCCCAATAGGTAATAGCAGGACTGCTGATCATAGACGCAGTAAACGATAGCCTGCAATTCGCCCTCCGAGCGGACGCTCAGATGAAAGGCCCCCTGCTGTTTATCAAAGGCAGCGAATATAGAGCTCAGATCAGAGGAATAAATGTTGGCCCCACTCTTTCCCAAGGCTTTTTGAAAAAACCGGTCTAAATCGTCTGGACTTTCCAGATTATAAGAAATGTCTGGATTTTCTTTAAGGACCTTTGAAATACTATTTCGGTTCTTGGTGTCAAATCCAGCTTGGATTTCAGCTAGGCTTTTATTTAAAGAAATCTGATAGGTATAATTGGGTATGACTTTAAAATTCTGCCAGATAAAGGGCTGAAGGTCGATGTGAGAACTTGAAAAGGCAAGTACTGTTAAGGCAGGATTAAGTTGTACAAAATAATCGCAAACTTCTTTCATAACCTCCTTTCGTGCGGAATTACGAGCGGCGGGATTGGAACTGCTCGACTCAAAAAATAAGCCGCAATGAGGCGTATACGGCGGCAATTTGACGAAACGGAGTCCGAACTTTTTCGTGTCAAGATAAAAAAAACCTCCAGCCAGCTGCTTTTCGTCCTTATACAAGCCAATAAGTTGCAGCGCAGGACCATATCTCAACAGCCACTTTTCTGAACCAAAAATCCCATTAGCTTTTTCGGACATTCTGAAAAATTCAGCCCGGTCCTCTACTGGTCGTGCTTTCATCTTCTTTTTTTTCCTTCCTCTTTGTGAGAGACTAGCTTGGCATACTCGCTAATCATCAGTTCCAGATTATTATTCCAGTCATAAGTCCGCAGCACATGTTCGCGGGCTGCTTTGGCCTGTTCCTGATAATACGTCGGTTCTGACCTGATGCGGAGTATCGCTTCCGCTAGAGCAGATGGATTGTTTTTAGGAATCACGGTACCGTATTTGCCATGCGCTACTACTTCCATCAGACCACCAACATCCGTTACAATGACTGGCGTTTCACTCGCCATTGCTTCTACGGTGGCAACACCAAAACTTTCACTGTCATTCACCGAAACATTTAGAAAAACATCCAGTAGATTATGATATTCATGGACTTCAGAAAATGGTATTCGTCCCGTTATGACAAAGTAGGCTGCAAGTTGCCTTTCCTGCACAAGGTGACGGTAGAGATCTAAATCATAGCCATCGCCAATCAGATAAAAAAGATACTGCGTCTGCCCCCGCTCTTTTATAATAATTTCAGCTGCATCAATGATGTCATGAATACCGTATTTTTCTTCGATCGGCTTTATGGTTCCCACATGAATGCGGGTCATCTCTTTCTTATTTAACTGACGGGGAGCAAATTCCTGTGTATCAACTCCGAACGGGGTGACAACAATTTCTTTAGTGGTGTATTTTTGAAGTTCCGTCTTCATGACTTCACTTGTGGACAGGAGAGCATCCGCCCTTTTCAGGTTGTACTGTAAAACACGGCGGTGGAGGCGCGAATGGGTCGGAAAATCATAGACATCAGAGCCCCAAACAGAAAGTACAAAGGGATGAAACTTACTCAGGGCACCAACAAGCCCGTAACTAGTTGCATAATGGGCATGCAGAATATCCGGCTCAAAATGGCGAATTATTTTACGCAGAATGCTGACGTATTTTAAATACGATAATTTGGTGAGCGTGCTCTCCGCATTAATTTTTTGGGGAGGTTCAAAAAACACGGTGATGTTGGCATAATTGTGCCACTCGTAAGAGGCTTTGTTGAAAGAAAATAAACCCACTTGGTGTCCTTTATCCGCCAAAGCTTTAGCCCATTTTTCAGTGTGCTCACTATACGTATCTGACAGTAACAGTATTTTCATGGTTGAATACTCAGACGATTGGGCAGTCCATCTACCACCGTTGGATAAAACAGAATCACGGATTTATAAATCCGCCAAGGGTACAAACGCATATGGCACATTGGCGCTATAGTTGAGGGCCTCCAGACAAATATAAGAATAAAGCGCAGGGCGGGAATTAATAATTGTATATTTAACTCCGTGAAAGCGCTTAGAATCGCCTACATTTCCGAATCTTCTCCCTCCGATAAACATGCCTGGTCGGGCACGGTCCACTATGTTTACGAAGCGCTTAAAAAAAAGGGTTATCAGGTTACCGCACTGGGTCCGGCAAGGCCTAGGATCGAACGCTGGGTTCTTGCTCTCATAAATAAAGCCTCACTTCTTTTATTTGATCGTCGGATTGATTACCGTCACACCGCGCTTTATTCAAAAGCGTTTGCAAGAGTTTTCGAAAAAAAACTAAATACGACAACTTTCGATGTGATTATCCATTGCGGCACAACAGAAACCGGCGCTTACCTGAAAACGTCTCTGCCGGTGATCTATGTTTTGGATCGTACTATTGCCGGTGCCATCGATTACCATAGTATTTTAAGTAAACTCTGGAAGTACTCTGAAAATCAGAGTATTGCTCTTGATAAAAAAGCGATGACGGAGGCACACTTTGTTTTGTTTTCATCGCTATGGGCAGCGCAACATGCCCAGCAATACTATCGTCTTCCCCCTCAAAAAATAGCCGTTTTTCCATTTGGCGCGAATCTCGACGAGATACCGGAACGGAGTACCGTACTGATTAATAAACCAAAAGATAGCATTCGTTTGTTCCTCATGGGAACGTATTGGGATAATAAGGGAGCGGGAATCGCCGTCAATGCGATGAAGGAATTGCGGGCAGCGGGATATAAGGTCCATTTAACGGTTGCGGGCTGCGAACCTCCGGATGGACTTCAGGATCCGGACCTGGAAATTATTCCTTTTATTGATAAAAATTCCCGAGAAGGGCTGCTGCTTATTAGGGAGCTCTTTTTGTCGCATCATTTTTTTATCCTTCCCACCCGTTTCGACTGCACTCCGATCGTCTTTTGTGAGGCCAGTGCTTTTGGTGTTCCCGTGCTCAGTGCAGATACAGGCGGGGTGGCGGGTCATGTTCAATCTGGTGTTAATGGCTACCTCTTACCCTATAGTGATCAGGGACCAGCTTACGCAAACAAAATACTTGAAATTCTTGCAACAGCCGGTCGCTATGAGGCACTGTGCAAGACTACGCGTGATCATTATGAACAAGCCTTGAATTGGGGGGTGTGGTCGGACCGTTTTGCTGAACTACTTACTAAATTAATCTAAAATTTCCCGCCAGTTTTTCTCAAATGCTGCGTATCCAAAATTTGTTTTTGCATACTCTTCGGCTGACAGTGCTGTTTTCAGAAGGAGACTGCGGTCAGCAAGAAGCTTTTTAAGGATGCTGCAGAAGTCCTCAACAATTTCTTGTTCCGTCGTTTTTGTGCTAAGAAATCCGTTGATGCCATACCGAATATGGGTAGGAATATCACCGACACTTGTGGAGAGGGGTGTGCAACGCGCCATCATCCCTTCCATGAGACTCATAGGAAATCCCTCGGATACCGAACTAATGATACAAAGATGCGCTTGCGCATAAAGTCTCTGTAAGATGGCAGTGTCGGTTATGCTCCCTATTAATTTTATATTTTCTAAATGTTGGAAGGCTGATCGCTTTTCAATAGGACCTGCCAATGTGAACTGAAGTGGTAAAGCCAGTTCCTGACAAAGCGACGCCAGTTGAAAAATCAGATTAACGCGTTTTTCAGAAGTATCTCGTCCTGTATAAAGAATCTGTAGGGTATCCGAATAATTTTTCTCTGGTTCTTGAGCAGGGGCCTCCACCCCATTCAGGATGAGTTGAAGTCGCTTTTCATCAGAAGGATCCGCGAAGTTTTTTTTATAAAATGAGCGGCAGCGTTCTAGTGTGTTACTGGAAATAAATATACGTTTATCGCAGCGCAGCCAGGCGCCCAAAGTGCCTTCTGCCTCCTCTTCATTCTTCTCGTAATCGTAATCATGCGTCAGGTCGACCACCCTTACCTGCTCACTGAGCAGTGGAATAAGTTCGTCAAAAAAACGATTGTTGGCTCCCAACACCACTGCTTTTTTTTCCTGATGAATTTTAGCAAGGATGCGGTATTTATTTTTTTGCGCGAAGAATGGATGGTATAAGCCTGCCGCCATGCGAAGTACTTTTTGTTCTTCACCAAACTGTTCCAGCCAAGGTTGCTGGTCATTTAAACCAGTTATAAAGACAAAAGGCCTTCGGAAGCTGTTTGCTTTTGTGATTGCTGCATGTACTTTTTCGGCACCTCCCAAATGAGAATAAGGGAAAAAGAAAAAGTGACGTGAGGTATCCTCCTTCAGTGATTGGCGCAACTGCGCAGACTGCAGCCAGGCTTGGAAGGGATTAATTGTAAAAAGCCATTTGATTTGCCGGGCTACTTGTGGCAAAAAAGTGGTCCTGAAATAATAAAATAAATCGCGAGGTACAGAGCTCAAGCTGCGAAGGACAAAGCGGTTTACTTTTAATTCCCTCAAAGACTGCGCAAAGAAACGCCACTTCACGAATGCGGATTTAATCTGCGTATGCTGTTTTCTCCGATAGCGGCTGGTGACCGAAGCTGGATGGATGCGGTAACGCAGCAAGATTTCATCGGTCTTGATCAGTTCATGTCCGTCGCGGAGCATGCGCAACCACAAATCCCAGTCCTCACTGCCAATTTGCTTTGCATGATACCGATATTTTTTTAAAACGGCGGTTCTAATTAACACCGTCGGATGCGAAATACAATTGCTGAGGGGCATTTGCTTTCGGATTGCCGAAGAGGTCCGCGTATCAAAATCCAGCTGCCATTGGTCGCGATCCCGTCCCTCGGGTGTGATGCCCAATATGGGACTCGCCACTAAGGAGGCGGCAGGATGTCGCAGCAAATAATCCATTTGAATCTTGAGCCTTTCAGGATCAGCTACATCATCATGATCCATCCTCGCAAGCAATTCAGTTTTACAAAGATCGATGCCTTTATTTAGCGTAGCAATCAAACCCAGATTTTTTTCATTTCGGACCAGGACGATTCTCGCATCATTAAATCCCTTCATCACCGTAAGTGTATCATCGGTGCTGGCATCATCAATAACGAGTAAAGTGAAATCTTTAAAGGATTGCTCTAGAATACTGCGCACTGCTTCTGCGAGATAGGGTGCGCCATTGTAGACAGGAAGTAAAACCGTTATACTGCTCATGGTAGCTTTGCATAAATGGTTTCAATGATCTCTGAGTCAACAGCCTCATCAAATTTTCGTGCAAAAAAACCGGGGTGCTCTTCTACTCGCGAACTGTCTGTTTTACGGAATACATGGGGATATTCGGGTCCGCTAGACCAATCAATAAAGCGCAGGCAATCGTTAATAATGCGGCTGGCAAAGGGAGAGTTCAATAAAATAGTCTGAACAACAATTTCATCTGCACAGCGCGTCCACTTAAATTGTTTTAAAAATTTAGGATTGCGGGTGGGATAAGCAGCAACATAAGCAGCCATCTCTCGGTTCAAAGTAAACCAATTTGCGCCACCATAGAGCTGAAGCTTTACTTTTCTGCGTAAGCCTAACTTATTCTGAAACAAGTGGATAAGAACATTCAGACGATTAAATATAAATCCCAGTTTTTTGGGAAAGGCCAACACCCAAAAGAGTTCCATCCTGTCCAATCCTCCGTTTCCATCCCAATCACTTTCTTCAGGAATTTTCTGAAAACTGAGAAATGACTGGTCCGCATGCTTTTCCAGAAACGCATTAAATTCTTTCAGCGGTTTGATGGGTAAGTCCTGTGCACTGATGAGGCTAATAAAATCATTTCCCTCTTGCCTAATGGCCATGTGCAAAAGTAAAAAGGTCGCAAGAATTTGATTGTAACTCCCCCATTGCACCTGGTAACGGGAGATGATCTCCATGCCCTCCCGCTTTTTATTTTTTAAAATGAAGGGATGGAATTCTTGGAGTGCTTTTTTGTCGATGTGGATGAAGATTCGAACATCTTCAGCCAGCAAATAATCACAGAGCTTTTGCAACTGCGAGGGGTTTTTATGCGCCAATATGAGGAATGCGTGTCTCATGCGATTCGAATCCAGTCCTTACAATAAATATCTTCAGTCTGTGCACTCGGATCCTGAAACCAGGGCTGAGGCGCCATTACCACTTTGGAGGGCGAGGCATTCAGCCAGGCCGCCCACCAGCTAAAACTACTGTTGGCAATGATGTGATGCGAACAGCGACTCATGAGATACATTTCTGAGGCGGCATTGCTGAGTTGCACAAATGTCAGTGCTGCTGTACTGTTGATATTTTCGCGGCACCATGCCAAGTCATCTGAAAAAATATAAAAATGCACGTTTTGAAATTTCGAGCACATCTGATTCATTGCCTTTTGGTAATAGGCAGGTGAACAGATACCATGAAAATCACCGGCGCTTTTGTTTTTTACATAGTCCCCTCGACGAATATGAACAGAAATACTTGTTGCTGCAGATAAGCCTCGCTCTATGCTGCTGGCTTCCACTTTAAACTCTTCTTTGAAATTAAAGACCTCCCTTAGTTTTGCAGCCATTGGCTCGAAATATTTCTCGCATTGCCAAAAGCCAATCAGTAGCGTATCTTCTCCACAAAAACTCAGCTCTGGATCATATCGGCTGTTTTTCTCTCGAAACACGCTCGGCGCTGGAAGTCCCAATATTTTTTTAAATTTTGGAAGGAAGGCCTTCGAGCGCTGCTCATTAAAACGGGAAAGGTCCTTGTCGGAGGCGAATTGTATATCCGCCTTAAACACATTTAATTCATAATTCCTTTGGGTGTATCTGCCCGCTGCATCGGTTTCGAGAAAAGATAGGTCTGCCAGTAAAGGTAGTTTATGTCGCGTCGCCAATGTTAAACCGGCAGCGTACTGAAACATCTGATTACCAAGGCCCCCCATTAATCGCGCAACAATCATTTCTTTTCGGCTAATAATTTGGTATAAAGGTCCTCATACTTTTTAGCAATGACTTCCCAACTAAAGTGTTTTTTCCACTTATCGAATGCGCGCTCACCCATTTCCTTGCGCTGGGAGGCATTTTGATACACTGATCGCAGTACCTGAGCGGACTCTTCAATCTTTACAAAACTAAATCCGTTTTGATCGACTGTGGTGGGCAATATGAGGCCCCCACCGGTCCATTTTGCTATTTCCGGTGCATTGCCGCTGTCAGAAGACAAAAATGGAAGGGCGGCGGCAGCGCACTCAAACAGGACAATTGGCGAACATTCAATATTACTTGGGAACAGAAAGAGGTCGGCTTGTTTATAAGCGGCCACCGTAAAAGCTCGGTTAAAGTAATTAAAGATAATTCGTTTCTTTCCACGTAAGCGACCCATAAAATAGCGGAGTGCCAGAACTGGTTCACGCATCCAGTTAAATTTAAAGGCTTCATAATTATTGCCAATCATGAGTAAGGTAGCATTGGTAATACCACTTTTCAGAAAAATGCGGATGGCTTCATCATGGCCTTTCCACCCGGAATAAGAGCCCACGTGTAAAATCAGAAAATGGCCTTCTGGTAAATGTAAGTCTTGCCGTACATTTATTTTCTGATCACTCAGAAACTCATCCTCCCCTGCTCCGTTAGGAATCAGAATGGTTTCCTTGACTTTATTGTCACGCGCAAAATTAATATCGCGGTAATCATCGCTGAGGTAAACATTCATGTCGTATCCATGAATGTAAGTCTTCATATCTTCAAAATACTGCTTAAAATCAGGCCAGTATAAGCCTGAATAACCAGTTGGTACTGAAACTTTCACTGCTTTTATTTGGGTAAGGATGGGTAAGGCCAAATCCGTAGCCCATTGTTGAGCAGCAAAAAATCCAATCACGTCCGCATCATTATTCAAGAGCAATTGGACGTAGCGCTGTTCTTCAGACGTCTCCACCTTTTTCGGATTGCCTTCAATTTTAAAGGTTAAAATCTTTACGCCATGATATTCAGTAAAATTTCGCTCAGGATGAAAACGGGTCAGCACGGTCACTTCATGCCCTGCCTGCACCAGACGTTCAGAGAGTTGCTTTACGACTTCCTGCATTCCTCCCAAAGCGGGATGATAAGATTCTACTGCATGGAATATCTTCATAAATCAGGTTTCAGGAATAAAAATAACCTTCTCTTTAGTTTTAGAGTAATTTTTTTTAAAAAAGGTAAGCCTGGTTCGTCTAGCGCGCGCTGAAAAACGCTCCGTCTAAAACTCCTGTATTGCCCCCTTTGTATCTTGTGAATCTCTCCGCTAGGGTCCTTTTCCTTGAAGAAAAACTCTTTTTGAATCCTGCTCATTACTTTATCAAACAATCTTGTGGCGGACATCGGCGGTGGCAGAAAGCCATAATAGACCGACAAAAATGTCTGCAACTCCTCATCCCTTAGATCCTTGACATAAAAGCGAATATTCTCGAATGCCTGATTCATGACTCTCAAGCGATAATCGCTGGTGGTTTTGGACATACCCGAACTCACTTCCCGGTACCGTATAAGAAAATCAGGTAAGTTGCCGATGGCTGCCAGTCTTGCCATGGCAGACCAGAGATGATAGTCCTCAAAATAATCCTGACCGCAGTAATAAGGACCCGTTTGACTCAGTAGCGACCGACGAAACATAACAGAACTGTGCACAAATGGATTGTCAAACAACAAAAAGTATTTCAGAGCTGCTGACGAGGAAGGATGTTGATGGATGCGGCCCGTCTCTTTGTTATGCTCATCCACGATGACCGCAGCAGTGCCAAGTAAGGCCAGTTCTGGATGGGCTTCTAAAAAATTAAACTGCTTTTCGAAGCGTTCAGGCAAACTGATATCATCATTATCTTGGCGTGCGATGTAATTTCCTTTCGCAATTTTTAAGCCATTGTTTAGACTTGCAGCAAGTCCTTGGTTGTGCTGCTCAATGATTATAATGCGTTCATCCTTAAATTGTTTGATTACCTCAGAAGATGCATCGGTTGAACCGTCATTTATAATAATTAATTCAAAATCCCTGAACGTCTGCTGCAGGATGCTTTCTATTGCCTCCGCCAGAAACGCTTCCGCATTATAGACAGGCAATAGCACAGAAATCGCTGGAACTTTTAGACTCATGGGTGCAAAAAATTATAGAGTTTACCTCGGCGTTCACTGAGAAAACGCGTCACAAACGTATCGCGTAATAAATAATAATTTGTTTTTGTACAGCCGGTCTTATTTTTTTTAGACCATTGGCGAAAGTGCTTATGTATTCTGGATAGTTGCTCTCTGGTGCTCAGGGACTCTGTTCGTATGCTATTGGCAGAATCATCCCGATAATACAACAAGGGTGTCCCGATGAAATAGAAATCCGTATACAAACTTGCCTGCAGCCAGGCGGCATAATCTTCTAGGGCTTTTAGGGATGGGCTTTCAGGGAAAGCACCAGACTTTAGAAACAGTGCTTTTTGAATGACAACACTGCTGCAGATAATGACATTGCTTTTAACCAGTGTCTTAAAATCAATCTGCTGATCTGGTTGAGCCTCGGCGCAATTTTCCGGACTCTTTCCGGGACCGATTATTTTTGCATTCGTGCAAACCGCATGGACCTTTTGCTGCTGCAGCGCCGCGATTTGTAGTTCCAATTTCTCAGGCAACCACACATCGTCATTGTCCAGAAAAGCCAGCCATTGGCCTTTTGCGCGCTGAACACCCTTGTTTCTTGGAATTGCGGGACGGCCATTTCTCCCGCAGTCGAGCCACTGAATCCGATGATCGGCAAAAGCTTGCACAACGCTTCGAGATTCATCCTGCGAGCCATCATCACAAATTAAAATCTCGAGAACGGGGTACGTTTGAGCAAGGACACTTTCAATCGCTTGTTTTAAAAACGCAGCCCTGTTATAGTTTGGGATAATGACCGATATACCGAAATTACTCCGCAAAAGTCAAATCCAGCTGTGTGTTAAACTTTTCCATCCAGACGGCGAGCATGCGCTGTTCGGTTTCACTGTCATCCACTAGGTAAGCACTCAGATACTGTGCTGCTCCTTTCGCGGCTTCTTCCTTTTTGATGTTTTGTTTTTTTACAGCGTGAATTTCGATATTAAATGTCCGCTTATACTCGCTTTTGATGACTTCCGTCGTCTCAAAGCCGAAATGCGAAACGATTTCCCGTAACTTCCAATCTGAGTACCCTTCATAATGAACGGCCCAGGGCGCTTCCTGACTGCCAAAAATATGACGCAAGCCTACACCTTCGAAACGATGATTATCCCAACGGCTAAAGTTCTTTTTCAAGGTTGTTTCAAAATCAGGGACCTCGATATGAATGCGGCCACCGGTTTTTAGCCAAGAATTCCAACTGGCCAGATAAGCACAAGCAGAAAAACGCTCAAAATGCTCGAACACATGGTGGAGACGCACTTCCTCAATACTGCCGGAAGGATACTTCAATTGGGATATATTATAATATTCATCCGCCACAGAGGTATTCTGCACGGTATGCTCTGCCGGTGGATAGTCAATATTCCGGTACCCTTCAAGGTATTTCTGGCCGCAACCCAAATGTAATTTCATGCTTTATTTTCGTCTAATTTCGACATCCATTGGATTGAGGATGAGACCACTTTGTGTATTTACTATCCTGTTATTAGCAGCAGTAGCGCCTGCATCGCTAATCGTCATACTTACCACATCATCAATGTACTGAAAAGTACGTTCATGCTCACTCAATCCAATCACCAGTTTATAGATACCAGGATTGAGCAATAAATCATTATTTTTAAAGGTAACACAGTACTCCCCCTTCTCCATTTTAGAGGGCTGTGTCCAACTAGTACGAATTGGCATGTCGAGACTCGAGACAATTCCTAGTCCGAGAATAAAATGTTCAAGTTCGCGCTCCACCCGAAAATGTACCCGGGCCTGCCAGAAAGTACCCACTGGAATTTCGTAGACCGTCTCGCCCTGTTCATTTTCTATTTCGACTTTGTAAGCATGGGCTGCTACTTTTTCAGCGGGCTCAGGAATTTCATAAATCGCCCTACCACCGTCAGCAGATTGCAGATACCGGTTCACGATCTGATCAATGGCGTTCTGTTCAATTAGTCGGCCCTTCTGTAAAAAAATACCGGTATTGCAAATTTTTTGCACTGCCTGCATACTGTGCGAAACAAACAAAATAGTCTTCCCCTCGCGGTTACTGATATCACTCATCTTTCCGATGCATTTCTTTTGAAAGGCCGCATCACCAACAGCAAGGACTTCATCGACAATTAAAATTTCGGGTTCAAGATGCGCAGCAACAGCAAA
>CALPON020000010.1 GCA_943325195.2 Sphingobacterium thalpophilum
AATTATGATCTCGTTTTTATTCAAAGGGAATCCCATTTTCTAGGCAGTACTTTTTTTGAACGGGGACTGAAAAAAAAAGGCATCCCTTTTATTTTTGATTTTGATGACAGCATCTGGCTGGCGGATACCAGTCCCGGCAATAAAAAATGGGAATGGCTAAAAGCACCCTACAAACTGTTTACCACTGCAGCACTGGCAAATTTGGTGATTGCCGGCAATCGTTACCTCGCAGAAAAGGTGAGAGATGCCAATACACAAGTGGTCATCATTCCAACCAGCATTGATACCGAGATCCACCATCCGATCCCTGCCTCAAGAAATAGCCAGACCGTGGTGATTGGCTGGAGTGGCAGTATCAGCACCATCAAACATTTTAATAGGCTCGTACCGGTGCTAAAACAGATTCAGCAGAAGTACAAAACAGGCGTGCTCTTCCGTTTACTTGCGGATAAGGCCTATGTCCATCCTGAGCTCCAGGTGGATAGCCTCATCTGGTCAGCCGACACAGAAGTGCAGGTCTTAAATAGTTTTGACATCGGCATCATGCCCTTGCCCGATGATGAGTGGAGCCGAGGTAAATGCGGACTGAAGGGTCTGAGTTTTATGGCCTGCGGGGTCGCCACAGTGATGAGTTCGGTGGGAGTGAATGTGGAGATCATTGAAGATAAAATAAATGGCCGTCTGGCGGTAGATGAAGAGGACTGGTTAAAAATACTGTGCGAGCTAATTGAAAATAAAGAAGAGCGTCAACGCTTGGGAGATGCCGGTCGCCTGCGGGTCGAAGCGCGCTACTCTACAACTGTTCTGAAACCTATTTATTTGGAATGTTTTAAACGGGCTTTAGCTTCTAACTAATTATTACCAGCCTTTGCCGAAACCACCATCCTCCTATCTGCGTTTTGTCAGGCACTACCTCCTAAAGTTTTTATCTGCAATCAGCGAGCAGCAGAACTGCCGGACCAGCCTCTTTCACTCAGACTGTATGCCGTTTTTGCAGTTCTTTTTGCGAAAAAAAACAGCAAACCTAAACCGGCTTTAGCAATAGCAAGTCGCTGAATCAACCAGCAGGAGGCAGCGAAAACAGAGCGCTGATTAAAGTGGACTATTGCGATACGACAAAACATTTGGGCCGGCAGAAACCCAAGCTCCTGCTGAAAAACGCGCTGGGATGAAACAGGTGCAGCACGGAAAAAATACCAATTAGTTTGCGCAAAAGCACCTCAGTCCCCCCGGTGCATTTGCAAGCTCGGCGATGGCAGCACCCAGCAGAAATGCATCAATTTTTGAGTATCTTCGTGCCCGAATCAGGGATATGGAATATAATTTTAGCGAGATCGAAAAGAAGTGGCAGGACAGATGGCGTCAGCAGCAAACTTTTAAAGCAGAGGACCAGTCCGCCAAACCCAAGTATTTTGTCCTTGACATGTTCCCTTACCCAAGTGGGGCAGGCCTGCATGTGGGACATCCACTCGGCTATATTGCCAGCGACATTATGGCACGTTACAAGCGGCACCAAGGCTGGAATGTTTTACATCCGATGGGTTATGACAGTTTTGGACTACCAGCTGAGCAATATGCGATTCAAACGGGACAACACCCTGCCGTTACAACCGAACAGAACATTGCGCGCTACCGCGAACAACTGGATAAGATTGGATTTAGTTTCGACTGGAGTCGCGAAGTCCGCACCTCTGATCCTACTTATTACAAATGGACACAGTGGATATTTATACAGCTATTTAATTCTTGGTACAATAAAAAGTCAGACAAAGCAGAGCACATCGAGACCCTGATTACGCTTCTTGAAAAAGACGGAAATAATTCGGTTGAAGCGGTATGTGAGGAGAGCGTGCAAACAATTACTGCTGAGGATTGGCAGCAGTATACCGAAAAAGAAAAAGCGGAATTCCTCATGAATTATCGCATCGCTTATCTGGGCGAAGCCTATGTTAATTGGTGCCCGCAATTGGGTACTGTGCTTGCCAACGATGAAGTAAAAGACGGCGTGAGTGAACGTGGCGGCTATGCCGTTGAACGTAAATTAATGAAGCAGTGGAGCATGCGCATTTCTGCTTATGCTCAGCGGCTGCTCGATGGATTGAATGCGGTGGACTGGCCGGAAAGCCTCAAAGAATCGCAGCGAAACTGGATTGGGAAAAGTGAAGGCACCAGCCTGCGATTTAAAGTTGATCAGTCTGAAAAAGAAATTGAAGTTTTTACCACTCGGCCCGATACTATCTTTGGAGTCTCTTTTCTCACCCTTGCGCCTGAGCATGACTGGGTGCTGCAATTGACAACCGCGCCGCAAAAATCGGCTATTGAAGCATACATCACCAAATCAAAAAACCGCAGTGAGCGTGAGCGTCAGGCTGATGTAAGCACAGTGAGCGGGGTTTTCACCGGCTCTTACGCGCTACATCCCTTCACAGGAAAATTAATTCCCATCTGGATTGGTGACTATGTGCTCGCTGGCTATGGTACCGGCGCAGTGATGGCGGTGCCGGGCCATGATTCGCGAGACTATGCCTTTGCAAAATACTTTGATCTTCCAATATACGAAGTTGTGGCGGGTGGTGATCTGAGCAAAGAATCCTATGATGCCAAAGAAGGCCAATTGGTGAATTCAGAATTTCTTAATGGTCTAGAAGTAAAAGATGCCCTCAAGGCCGCTATAAAAAAAATTGAAGAACTGGGGCTCGGCAAAGGTCGCACGAATTACCGTTTGCGGGATGCCGTCTTTGGTCGCCAGCGTTACTGGGGTGAACCTATTCCCGTTTACTACAAGGATGGCATTGCCCACGTGCTACCTGAAACGGACTTACCACTTGTTTTACCGGAAGTGGATAAATTTTTACCAACTGAAGACGGGGAGCCACCACTGGCGCGGGCTACGGATTGGAAATATAAAGGACACTATGACTACGAAAGTACCACCATGCCCGGCTGGGCAGGATCGAGCTGGTATTTTTTACGCTACATGGATGCGCAGAACAACAGCGCTTTTGCTGATCAGGATAAACTAAACTACTGGCAGAGTGTAGATCTATATATTGGGGGAAGCGAACATGCAACCGGCCACTTACTATACGTGCGTTTTTGGACCAAGTTTTTAAAAGACCTTGGCTTCATTGGGGTGGATGAACCTGCGAAGAAACTGATAAATCAGGGGATGATACAAGGGACCTCCGCCATGGTGCATCGGGTGAATGGCGAAGATAAAATTGTATCAGCTGGATTAAAAAATAAATATGCAACCACCGCCATTCACATTGATGTGAATTATGTAGAGAACAATGTTGTGAACATTGAGGCACTGCGCGAATGGCGAGACGACTTTAAAAACACGGAGTTTGAACTGGAAGAGGGAAAACTTATAGCCAGTTCAGCGGTAGAAAAAATGTCAAAACGCTGGTACAACGTGGTCACCCCGGACTCCATTTGCGAACGTTTTGGTGCCGATACCCTGCGTCTTTATGAAATGTTTTTAGGTCCCCTTGAACAAAGTAAGCCATGGAACACCAATGGTATTACAGGTGTCAGTGGCTTTTTGAAAAAACTATGGCGTCTGTTCTATAGCAAAGAAGGTTTTTCACTTTCGGAAGAAGTGCCGAGCAAAGCAGAATTAAAAACACTGCATAAGACCATAAAAAAAATCTCGGAAGATTTGGAGCGCTTTTCGTTCAATACCTCAGTAAGTAGTTTTATGATCTGTGTGAATGAGCTGGGTGATCACAAATGCAACAAGCGACAGATTCTGGAACCGCTGCTGATTCTGCTATCACCCTATGCACCGCATATAGCAGAGGAATTGTGGCAACACTGCGGACACGAAGATAGCATTGCCTTTGCCCCTTTTCCTGTAGTTGAAGAACAGTATCTGATAGAGGACAATTTTAATTATCCCGTGAGTTTTAACGGGAAGATGAAGTACACATTGGAGTTACCGATGAACTTAAGTATACAGCAGATTGAAGAACAAGTCATGGCAAATGCCGATGTCATCAGCCATCTTCAGGGTGCCGTGCCAAAAAAAATCATCATTGTCCCAAAAAAAATCGTCAATATCGTTGTCTGAACGTCCCTCACTAAATCAAAAAGATTGCCTGCGGCTGCTCTCCGGTGTCTTCGGCAAAAGAGAAAGTATTTTTCAAAGCTCCCGCATCTGCCTGGTAAAAAACGCAAAGCCATCTATCCAGGTTAACTGCCGATAATGGACCTAATTGGCCGTGAGGGAAGCATAGAAACAGCCCCTAGGGCCTGCAAGTGGAAGAGCGGTCAGCGAAACTATAAAGCGCTATTTCTTTTAGTTTAAGGCCTTCGCTCAGTGCAAAAAAAAAGGGCTTTTCAAATGAAAAGCCCTTTCCGTATTGGAGTGATTCTTATTAATCTACATTATCATGCAAGAAAGAATTATTGGGACGAATTTCTATTTTTTTATCCTCCCCTTCACTCAGTGTATAGCGCGATACGCTGGACTCTGTGCTTGGTGTTTTATTTTCAAGTACGATGTTTTTGCGTTCGAACGCTGTTTGTTTTTCGAGTGCGGCGAGACCTTCCGGACTCTTCATGCGCACCGTGATTTCCTTTAGCTTCCGAATACGATCCTGCGCAAGGCGAATTTGCTCTTCGCGGCTTAGTGTATCCTGACTCATGCCAAACTCTTCCTGCTTCGCGATCACTGGCTCCTGGGACGACCCAGATTCCATCTGATTGAAAGTAAACTCTACTTCGTTAAAACTCACTGGTGTCTCATTCGCCGACTTAGGCTCCTCAGTTACCGGGCGGTATTTTATTTCCGAAGGCTCAACATGAATTAAAGGCGAAACAGCTGCTTCAGGCTCCTGTTTAGTAAAAACAAAAGGCTCTTCTTTTTGAATTTCGTCAATAATAGTCGTTTGTATGGCAGCCGGCGTCTCTTCGCGTTTCTCGTCCAGATTCACAATTTTACGTTCCCGTTGTGCCGGTGCTTCAAAGCCTGTGCTATTTCTGCCTTTGAAGCCTGTTGCAATAATAGTAACACTCACATTATCGCCAAGCGAAGGATCCGTTCCGTAACCAGTGATTAATTCAGCCGTTCCGCCGGAAGCTTCCTGAATATAATCCGTGATCTCACCAAATTCATCCATATCGATGTCATCACTTCCACTAGTAATATTAAGAAGCACGTGACGGGCGCCACTAATATCATTATCATTTAATAAAGGAGAGTTAAGTGCCTGCTCCACCGCTTTGATGGCGCGGCGTTCGCCACTCGCAATAGCAGAACCCATAATCGCTACGCCACTTTCTTTCATGACCGTTTTTACATCGTTAAAATCGACGTTAATGTGCATGTGAAGACTTATAATTTCAGCAATACTTTTCGCTGCTCCAGTCAGCACATTATCCGCATGTTCGAAGGCTTCGCTCATCTTCAAATTACCGTAGATTTCCCGTAGCTTATCATTACCGATAACCAAAAGGGTATCGACATATTTTTTCATTTCTTCGAGACCCGCTTCCGCCTGCGCACGGCGTTTCTTTCCTTCAAATGTAAAAGGAATAGTAACGATGCCGACGGTAAGAATACCCAATTCACGCGCGATACTCGCAATAACGGGAGCTGCACCGGTCCCTGTACCACCGCCCAGTCCAGCAGTGATGAACACCATCTGAGTCTCGGAACCGAGAAAATTCTTGATCTCGTCAATGGATTCTAGTGCCGCATCTCTTCCCACTTCAGGAATAGAGCCCGCTCCAAGACCTTTTGTTGAGCGGATACCCAACTGTATTTTATTTTTTACAGGGCTTTTTTCCAGAGCCTGTTTATCGGTATTGCAGATGATAAAATCCACGCCTTTGATACCGAGGCGGAACATGTGATTAACAGCGTTACTTCCGCCGCCGCCAACGCCGACCACTTTGATGATCGAGTTTTCGTCCTGTGGTAATTCAAATTGCATCATGTTTTGATTTTTAAGTTATTAAAATGCGAACGTTCCTATTATTACTTTGTACTTATTTTATTAATCGAGATCTTCACTCATCCAGTCCTTTGTGCGTTCCAGAAGATTGCTGAAAAAATTTCCAATCTTTTTCTGGGAATGCCCAGCAATTTTTTTGGTTTCTACTTTAGAGGGAGTGCTTTCTTCTTTCACTATCAGAGGCTCCGGCTTGTTCTGGTTGATACCACGCTTGGCATTGCGCTCATATTTTTCAATTCCTTTCATGACCAGCCCAACACCAGTGGCGTACAAAGGATTTTTAAGTTCATCGTCGTTTCCAGCCAGATGTTCATTGGGTGTGCCAATCCGGCAATCCATTCCAGTAGTTAGCATCACCAACTGCGGTAAATGTTTCAGTAAAGATCCACCCCCGGTCACCACGATGCCTGCTGCCAGCTTGCGTTCGAAGCCACTGCTTTTAATTTCAAACAAAACAAATTCTAGAATCTCTTCCATACGCGCCTGAATAATCTGCGCGAGGAACTTCACCGAAATTTCTTTATGGGGACGACCGCGTAAACCAGGAATGCCAATGATCTCGTTCTCCTGATTTTCCTGTGATAAGGCCGAACCGAATTTAACCTTCAGTTGTTCTGCCTGTGTGCGAATAATGCCACAGCCCTCCTTAATATCGTCCGTTATAATATTTCCACCAAAAGGAATAACAGCAGTGTGACGGATGATACCATCATAGAATATGGCCACATCAGTCGTCCCCCCTCCAATATCAACAAGTACAACGCCTGCTTCTTTTTCTTCATCACTTAATACGGCTTCTGCGCTGGCAAGCGGCTCGAGATGTAAATCCGCTGTCTGCAAACCGCTGCGGTCCACACATTTAAAAATATTCTTAACCGCACTGACTTGTCCAGTAATTATATGAAAATTACCTTCTAGACGAATGCCGGCATGTCCAATCGGATTCTTGATACCCGATTCATTATCAATAATGTACTCCTGGGGAATGACGTGAATAATTTCTTCACCCGGGCTCATGACGAGGCGGTGCATGTTGTCAATCAGATCGTCAATATTTTTCTGATTAACCTCATCATCCAAACTCTGGCGGGTAATCATTCCGCGGTGCTGCATGCTTTTGATGTGCTGCCCCGCAATACCCACAATTACCTCGCCGATATCAACATTCGCTTTATCCGCAGCCATGCTGACAGCCGCTTTGATGGAAGCAACAGTCTGCTCAATATTCACCACTACGCCGCGGTTGACACCGAGTGATTCCGCACGGCCAATACCAAGAATCTCGACTTTCCCGAAATCATTCCTTCGACCAACAATAGCGGCAATCTTGGTTGTCCCAATATCAAGTCCAACGACTAATTCAGATGCCAATCCGGAAGTGTTTTGATTCACGTTCTTTTCCATATCCTTATTTTTTGGTGCACACCACCAGGTTTTTGTATTTCAAATTGATAGTGGCGTATTTGTTCCAGCTATCCGATTTATTTAATCCTTCTGTATAAAACAGTTTTAATTTATTCAACTTTTCACCCGTGTCCTTGTTTTCACCAAAGACAATCCGGTGATTCCCTATCAAAGGATAAAATTCGAGTTCCCTTTCTTTATTCACATAAATCTGCTGAATCATAGCAGACAATAAAGTGTCGGCATTTATCTTCTTTGCAACCGCGAGCAAATCATCCAGCAGACTCAGTTCGCTAAAGAGTTTATTCTTCGCTATCTGTTCCACTGTCCACTGGTATCGGCTGTTATAAGGTTCAAACAACTCTCCGCTCGCAATGAGCACATGCGCTGAATAATTATCATTCAGAGGCATCATCTTATCCTGTGAGTCGATATAATAACTTTCACCATCCTTGTTAATAATCCGCAATACAGGCGTGCGTTGCGTAATGTCAAGCTTTACGAGGCCGTTTAAATCTTCAGAGACTTCTGCATTTTCAATTGCCTGATGCGCATTCAATGCCTTTTCCAACTCTTCGGTCCTCAAATTACGGTACCTTTCAGAAAGAATCTTATCGTTTCGCTCGTTCAGGTATTTGCGAACCTCCGCCTCGTTCAGGAAAAGATTTTCATCCGTATTATGCAAAACAATCTCTAGATCAGTGGCCACAATGTTCTTAGTACTGCGCGCGACAAAAGCCAGTGAAGCAGCCAGACCTGTTAAGGCTAGACACCAGAGTGCAATCACCCCTGCTCTTTTGTAATTTATTTTGCTCACTTTTTTAATATCGTTTCAAGCGGTTCAACCAGACTATCAATATCGCCGGCACCCATGCTCAGTACCACATCTCTTTTCTTCCGCTTCATCTCTTCCAGAAGCTCTTCTTTACTCAGCAACTTTTTATCTTTCAATTTTAGTTTAGCTAGTAACCATTCAGAGCTTACTCCTTCAATTGGCTTCTCACGAGCAGGATAAATAGGCAATAAAATACATTCATCGAGCATATCCAGACTTTCCGCAAACCCCTCAGCAAAGTCCCGTGTCCTCGAAAATAAGTGAGGCTGAAAAATGCCAGTTATTTTTTTTTCGGGATATAATTGTTTTACCGAATCAATTGTAGCCCGGAGCTCTTCAGGATGATGCGCATAATCGTCAATATAGATCTGATTATCCGTCCGCACCCGATAATCAAAGCGGCGTTTTACACCAAGAAAAGAACGTAATGCACCTTTGATGACCTCAGCGCTGATTCCAAGCTGCTGCGCAATAGCAACCGCAGCAATGGCGTTCTCTAAATTGTGAAGACCAGGTATACCAAGGCTTACACGGGATAAAGAAGCAACAGGACTTTGAACATCACAAAAAAACTGTGCGTTCTCAATTGTAATTGAACGCGCACAATATTCCGTATCTAAATTTAGAGAGTAGATGAGCCTTCTGCCCGTCAGCTTTAATTCGTTATCAACATTTTTTTGAACAACAAGAAGCCCTTCGGGGCGGACCTGTTTGGCAAATAATTCATAGCTCTCCCTGACATGACCCGCGTCACCATAAATATCGAGGTGATCGGCATCGGCACTCGTAATAACAGCCAGAAGGGGATGAAGCGTCAGAAATGAACGGTCGTATTCATCCGCCTCTACCACCACATAGGTCTGTCCCGCGTCGGCATCGCCTAGTAAAAGGTTCGTGTTATAGTTCCGAGATATGCCGCCCATAAAGGCAAAACAGTTAATACCTGCAGTTTTTAAAATATGACTGATTAGCGTGGTAGTTGTGGTCTTACCGTGCGTGCCCGCTACTGCAATGGCTTTAAACTGCCGGGTGATTTCGCCCAATACAGCCGCTCGTTTCATAATGGTATAACCTTCCGCACTGAGATACTGATACTCGGCATGTGAGGTCGGTACGGCCGGTGTATGAATCACAAGAACTTCTTCTTTCTTAAATTTACTTAAGATGATCTCTAGTCCCTTGACATTCTCTTCGTAGTGACAATAAATGTTTTCTTCTTCCAACTGTCGCGTCAAAGGCCCAGCGGTTTTATCATAACCAAATACCGTTTTCTGATAGTGCTTGAAGTAACGGGCAAGAGCGCTCATACCGATACCACCGACCCCCAGAAAATAATATAAACGGTAACCTAAAACCTCCATTTTGCTACCTAATCAATTTTAAAACTTCTTTTGCTATAATTTCTGCAGCATTGGCATGTGCAAGCTTCAGGGCGTTTTTGCGAAGGACATCAAGACCTGCCATATCCTCCAGGAGACGAAGTGAACTGGAAACAAGTTCTTCATTGGCTCCGGCATCCTTCACAAGCGCAGCAGCGCCTTTTTCAACTAGGGCCATCGCATTTTTTGTCTGATGATCTTCTGCTACATTAGGCGAGGGTACCAAGACAGAAGCTTTTCCCAAATTACAAATCTCAGACACACTGCTGGCACCCGCCCGCGAAATAACAAGATCGGCAGCAGCATACGCAAGATCCATGCGCGAAATAAACTCATGCACAAAAATGCCGGTTTTTTCCTCTGCATCAACCGCCGCCTTAATTTTTTGATAGTAGGCTTTGCCAGTCTGCCAGATTACCTGGACGCCAGCGGCTTGTAATTGTTTAATACCGCTGAGCAGTGATTCATTGATTGTTTTGGCACCCTGACTTCCCCCTATCACCAGAATGGTTTTTTTGGAAGGTTCGGTTTTGAAATAATGTTGCGCCTCGGCTTGAAGATCAATAGCCTGACTGAGTTCCTGACGGACTGGATTACCAGTCAGAAGAATTTTCTCAGCTGGAAAAAATTTTTCCATTCCCTCGTAAGCCACGCAAATTTTCGCAGCTTTACGAGCAAGAATTTTATTGGTAATGCCGGCGTATGAATTCTGTTCCTGAAGCAAGACCGGTATGCCGGCGCTGCCCGCAGCCCGAAGTAGTGGGCCACTCGCATAACCACCAGTGCCCACGGCGACATCGGGTTTAAAGTCGCGAATGATTTTGCGTGTTGCCAGTAGACTGCGGATAATTAAAAATGGAAGCTTCAGATTACTGAGGGTCAGTCGTCTTTGAAGTCCCGCAATGGGTACACCAATAATTTGATAACCTGCAGCAGGAACTTTTTCCATCTCCATGCGGCCAAGTGCTCCAACAAAAAGGATAGCTGCATCCGGGTATTCTTTTTTAATCGCATTGGCAATGGCCACTGCTGGAAAAATATGGCCACCCGTGCCACCTCCACTTAATATGACCCGAGGTGCTTTCACTTTACTAATTCTAAATTTTCTTCTGCTTTTTCTTCAGTTCCTCTGCTGACACTCAAAATAATTCCCAACGCAATCATGGTAAACCAAATGGATGTCCCGCCCATACTAATCAGCGGCAATGGTTGTCCCGTCACGGGAAATAAATTCACCGCGACAGCCATGTTCACGAGAGCTTGAAACACCAGACTAAAACTTAGTCCAATAACCACAAGTCCCCCGAACGGTTTTTCATTATCCCTCAGAATCTTGACACCTCTGTACAAAAGAATCATGTATAAAAACAAAATAAGCGCTGCAATCAGCAGTCCGTATTCTTCAATAATAATTGCATAAATAAAGTCGGAAGATGCCTGCGGAAGAAAAGCGCGCTGCGTGCTGTTTCCGGGACCTTTTCCTATAATACCTCCTGTAGCGATGGCGATTTTTGCCTGTTCGCTCTGATAATTACTTTTGCTGTCGCCTTTACTAAAGTTTTCAAGACGTGATTTCCAGGTTGGTCCCCTTCCACCCGGAATACTTTCAGGAGCGACCCATATAAGTGTGAACAAAAGTGCTCCTGCCAGAATCACCATTCCTGCAATTTTTATTAGGATACCGAAACGGATACCACCAAGAAACATCAACAAGAAACAATTAAAAAATAAAAGTGCAGCGGTGGAGAAATTAGCGGGTAAAATAAGTGCGCAGATGAGTCCCACTGGCACCAATAAATATCGGAAAACCGCCCGCATTTCACCCAGATCTTTTTGATGCACCGTTAAAACTCTCGCAACATAAAGGAGAAGCATGAGCTTGGCAATGTCAGAGGACTGAAAAGTTAATCCGATACCTGGCACTTCCAGCCATCTGGAAGCGTCACCTGCACTTACTCCTTTTAGAAGTGTGTACAATAATAAGGGTATCGACAAAAGGAATCCTATTTGAGCCATCCTGCTGAAAACAGTGTACCTCATTTTGTGAAAAATATACGCAATACCAAACCCCAATGCGATAATCACAAAATGTTTAATAAGGTAGTACTCTGAATTACCCTGCTTAAATTTATGAGCAAGTGTTACCACTGCACTATACACCACCAGGATGGAGAGCAGAGACAGGAAAAACATGATCGCCCAGACGACCTTGTCACCTTTCAGATGATTCAGCAGTTTCATGTAGTTAATTTAACGGTTATAGTCCGCGCACAGCGGCCTTAAACTGCATACCGCGGTCTTCATAATTTTGAAACAGATCAAAACTGGCGCAAGCGGGCGAAAGCAAAACAACATCGCCTTTCTTTCCTATTTTGTAAGAAGCAGCCACTGCATCCTGTGCAGAGTCAGTTTCCACAATAGTATCCACTAAGCCCTGAAATGCTGCAACAATTTTACTATTGTCCTTACCCAGACAGATAATTGCTTTCACGCGCTGTTTTACCAAATCGCTCAGTTCATTGTAGTCATTACCTTTGTCCTGACCACCACAAATCCATACTACTGGTTTTTCCATACTTTCCAGCGCATACCAGGTGCTGTTCACATTGGTAGCTTTTGAATCGTTTATAAATTCAATGCCGTTGATGGAGGCTACAAATTCTAAACGATGTTCCACATTCTGAAAATCCTGCAGACTCTCGCGGATAATTTCCTTGCGGACATCTACAATTCTTGCCGTCATTGATGCGGCCATGCTGTTGTAAACGTTGTGTTTACCCTGGAGTGCTAATTCTTCAATTGTCATAATTAAGGGAGATTGGTTTGGTTTATAATTAAGGATTATCTGGTTTCCATTTAAAAAAGCACCATCACCTTCAATCGGCTTTTTAATGCTGAAAGGAAGGGCATGCGCTAGATGCGGGTGTGTGCCGAGATAGCTGGTGATTGATGAATCATCGGCACAGTAAACAAAGCTGTCGTTTTCCCCCTGGTTCTGAAGGATGCGAAACTTTGAAGCCACATAGTTTTCAAATTTGTATTCGTAACGATCTAGGTGATCGGGTGTAATGTTTAATAATACAGCGATGTCGGCCTTAAAATCTGTCATACCATCTAGCTGAAAACTACTGAGCTCCAGTACATAGTAATCGTTTTCTTCGCGAGCGACCTGCAAAGCGTAGCTCTTGCCAACGTTTCCGCCAAGACCCACTTTATAACCCGCTTTCTTTAGAATGTGGTGCGTTAACAGTGTAGTCGTTGTTTTGCCGTTGCTACCCGTAATGCATATTTTGCGGGCCTTACAGTAACGAGCAGCAAATTCAATCTCAGATATAACAGGAATGCCGGCAGCCCTCAATTCTATTACAAGTGGTGCTTTGTCGGGTATACCTGGACTCTTTACGACCTCAGTCGCGTTCAGAATTTTTTCTTTGCTGTGTCCGCCTTCTTCAAATAAAATGGCTTCTTCGGTTAATTGCTGTCTGTAGTTATCTTTTATTATTGCCTGATCACTCACGAATACTTCATAGCCGTGCTTCTTAGCCAGAATGGCTGCCCCCACCCCGCTTTCGCCGCTACCTAATATGACCAGACGTTTTTGCATTATCTTAATTTCAGCGTAACCAGAGTTAAAACAGCCAACGCAATGCCGACTATAAAAAAGCGCATGACAATCTTACTTTCATGAAATCCGCTTTTCTGATAATGGTGATGCAGTGGTGCCATTTTAAAAAGACGGTTTTCCCTAGCATAGTCCACACCGTGTTTGCGCTTCTGGTATTTGAAGTAATACACCTGCATGATAACAGAGATGTTTTCGACAACAAAAACGCCACATAAAATCGGAATGAGCAGCTCTTTGCGGATAGCGATAGCAAATACGGCTATAATGCCCCCGATTGCAAGACTGCCGGTATCGCCCATGAAGACCTGAGCCGGATAGGCATTGTACCAGAGAAAACCGATACACGCACCTATAAAAGCGGCAATAAAGACAACCAACTCTGAACTATTTGGGATGTACATGATATTGAGATAGTCTGCGAAAATAAAGTTGCCGGACACCCAAGCCAGAATACCAAGCACGGTCCCTATAATCGCGCTGGTGCCTGCTGCAAGACCATCAATACCATCCGTAATATTCGCTCCATTACTAACAGCCGTAATAATGAGAATCACCATGGGAATGAAGATTAACCAGCCCCATTTGGAGGAATCTGCGCCAAACCATGAAATAAAATGTGAATAATCCAGCTCATTGTTTTTAACAAAAGGAATGGTCGTCTTAATATTCTTAACACTCGTTTCAGCATAACGGGGACCACTTAATTTCCGCTGTTCCAGTGAAGAGATGGTAACCACATCAGAACTTCCTTTATTCAAGCGCTCCTTAATAACGACATCCGGATGAAAATAAAGCACACTGCCTACAATTAGACCGATGCCCACCTGTCCAATCACTTTGAAGCGGGCCTTGAGTCCTTCTTTATCTTTTTTAAATACTTTAATATAATCATCAATAAATCCAATAGCGCCCAACCACAGAGTGGTAATAAGCATCAGAATAATATAGACGTTATGTATTTTTGCGAAAAGCAAGGTCGGTATAATGATAGCGCCGATAATAATAAGACCACCCATGGTCGGTGTTCCTTTCTTTTCAGACTGACCCGTCAGACCGAGTTCACGAATAGTTTCGCCTATTTGTTTTCTACGGATAAATTCAATAATCCGTTTTCCAAACACTAATGAAATAATCAGTGATGTAATCAGAGCCAGCGCAGCTCTGAAAGAAATATAATTGAATGCTCCTGCTCCGGGAACATCAAAAACTCTATCCAGATAATTAAAAAGGTAATACAGCATCTTATATTCCCAGTGTTTTAATGGTTTCTTTTAGTATTTCGAGATCATCAAAATCATTTTTCACGCCCTTGATCTCCTGATATTTTTCGTGACCTTTTCCAGCAATGAGTATAATGTCACCTGGTTTGCTAAGACTGCAGGCTGTTTTAATAGCTTCTCGGCGATCGGTAATCCGCAGCGTTTTTTTCTGGTCCTTTCCGTCAATGCCTTTTTGCATTTGATTCAGAATCTCTTCCGGATCTTCACTGCGGGGATTATCAGAAGTAAGCACGACACGGTCGCTATATTCGCAAGCAATTGCCGCCATAACTGGGCGTTTAACTGCATCACGATCGCCACCGCAGCCAACCAGAGTAATAACTTGTTCGTTTCCGCTTCGAATATCTTTTATGGTATCTAGCACATTTTTCAAAGCGTCTGGCGTATGGGCGTAATCCACAATGCCGATAATTCCTCCGGGTGATTTCACATATTGAAAACGGCCTTCAACAGACTGAAGATTACTCAGCGCAGTCAGCACATTTACTTTATCCTGCTTTAATAACATAGCAGTGGCATAGACAGCAAGTACATTATAGGCATTGAAAGTTCCAATCAGACGTACCCAAACTTCTTGATTATCAATATTGAGAAACAAACCATTTAGATGGTTCTCGATAATTTTACATTTGAAGTCCGCCAGGTTGCGCAAACTATAAGTGTAGCGATGAGCGCGGGTGTTCTGCATCATCACCATGCCATTGCGGTCATCCTTATTAATCAAAGCAAAAGCGTCTGCGGACAGGTGATCAAAAAATAATTTTTTTGCCCGGATGTATTCCTCAAATGTTTTGTGATAGTCCAGATGATCGTGGGTGATGTTGCTGAAGGCAGCGCCAGTGAAATGCAATCCCGCAATACGGTTCTGAACTACAGCATGACTGCTCACTTCCATAAATACATACTCACAATTCTGCTCTACCATTGTGGCCAACAATTCATTCAGTGTGAGCGCATCGGGCGTAGTATGTGTGCTTGGGATAATTGTATTATTGATTTTGTTCTGGACCGTAGACAGCAAACCAGTTGCATAACCCAAGGAGCGAAACAAATTAAATAATAAGGTCACCGTTGTTGTTTTACCATTGGTGCCCGTGACGCCCACCAGTTTTAGTTTAGTGCTGGGATTGTCAAAAAAGTTACAGGCAATAATGCCAAGGGACCAAGAAGAATCTTTTACTTTAACGAAGGTGACGGTATGGTTTTCAATTGCAGGTAATTCCTCACAGACAATAGCAGCCGCTCCGTCCGCAATGGCACGCTCAATAAAATGATGCCCGTCGACGGCAGTGCCTTTTACCGCGACAAAAAGTGAGCCTTTGGTCACCTTGCGTGAATCAAAAGTAACAGAAGAAATAGCAAGATGGGTCGAGCCAATGACTTCTTCCAGCCGGACTTTATAGAGTATATCACTTAACAATTTCACCTTATGCCTGACTTAACGTTAATGTAATTTTATTGCCTTTGCTGAATCGTGTCCCCGCTTCAATACTTTGTTTGCGCACCGCGCCCATTCCGAGAAGACGGACATAAATGCCATTATTCTCGAGAAGAAACAGTGCTTCTTTCGCAGACAGTCCTGTCAGATTGGGCATAATACCTTTCTTCAACTGGGCTTCGATCTGCACTGGAAATAAGCGCACCTTACTGCTATCCGAATAATCTGCACGCACATAGCCGCCTGCATCGCCAATTTTCAACGGTAGTGTCAGCCAGCGGTCAATAGCAGCGAAGTCTTCGCTAGCGCCAGTCATCACCTGCGGCGCCTTCGTAATGAGCCCGGGTCCAGCATTAACTGGACGAATACAATTTAAACTGCTAGAATAAACTTTCTCTGCAATCTCTTTAAAAACAGGACCAGCAACAGCAGCACCATAATAGACACCGTTGCTCGGCGAGTTAATCACAACAATGCAGGAATAGAGGGGGTTTTCAGCTGGAAAATAACCAACAAAAGAAGCCTGATAAATTCGGTCCCCTACTTCACCATAAGCCGTCTTTCCACGTTTTGGCCCTGTCCTGGCAATTTGTGCAGTCCCAGTTTTGCCGCCAACACGGAAAGCAGTAATATTTAGTCCTTTCCCGGAACCATTTAGCACCACCCCTTCCAGCATTTTTTTTGCTTTCAGGAGCGTTTCTTTTTTTACTAGTTGTTCAATGAGGACCTCGGTTGCAAAACTTTTGACGATCACGCCATTGCGGCGGATTTCTTTCACAAAACGTGGTTTTACCATTTTGCCATCATTTGCTATGGCGTTATAGAGTGCGAGGGTCTGGAGGGGTGTAATTAAACTTTCGTATCCATAACTCAGCTGTGGCAGTGTAACCCCACTCCAGAATTTACTGCGGGGTTGCGGAATACGGGGTACTCCTTCGCCGGGAATAGCCAGTCCAAGCATTTGATTGAGGTGAAAAGAGCCCAGTTTATCGACAAATTGCTGAGGGTTTTTGCTGTAGTATTTTGTGATGAGTTTACTTACGCCCACATTGGAAGAAGTCTCGAATACACGCTGTACAGTGAGCACGGGAGATTCCGGCGCATGTGCATCTTTTACCGTTTTATTATAAAATGTCGTTTCCCCATTGCCCACATTTACTTTTTCATCCAGACTGACATTATAATCATCCATTACCGCCAAAAGAGAGGCGAGTTTGAAAGTAGAACCGGGTTCAGTAGGATAACCAATGGCGTAATTAAAAACCTCGGAGTAGCTCGTGCTATCACCACGCGCTCTTGTCAGATTTGCAATGGCTTTAATTTCACCGGTTTTTACTTCCATCAGGACTGCACAACCATGCGATGCTCCGTTTTTCTGCAGAGTCTTAAGAAGTGCGTGAGTGGCAACGTCTTGTAGATTAATGTCAATAGTGGTATACAAATCACTACCATCTTTTGGCTCTACTTCATTCTCATCATTAATTGGCCGCCACACATCACCGGCAATTTTCTGCATCAAACGCTTGCCGCTAATTCCCATTAGCAAGGAATCAAATGCACCTTCAAGTCCCACTGGCTTAATACCGGGACGTGACAGCCCGATGGTCCGGCCAGCGAGCATTTGAAAAGGACGTTCACGACGGTTTGTCTGTAAAGTCACCAGGCCACCACGTTTCCCCTTCCGAAAAATTGGAAAAGTCTTTAGCGTCTGCAGATCTTTGTAGGACACATTTCGTTTTAATAGCACATAACGATCTTTATTCTTTCTTGCATTTTTCAGAATCTTTAAATAATCCCGTTCTGATTTATCGTTAAAAAGTGTACTCAGACGGAGTGCGAGAGAATCTTTTCCCTCAGCGAATAACTTATCGGTGATGCTGGGCGCATTGATGTCCACCGCCACTTCGAAATAAGGAAGAGAAGTTGCCAAAAGTGCCCCGCTGGCATCAAAGATGTTTCCACGGACTGCTTCCATGTCCTCTACCTTGGTAGTAAAGGCTTCTGCTTTATTGCGCCAGAGTTCTCCCTCCACAAACTGAATCACGATGATGCGATACAGAATGGCAAACGCGAACAAGCACATCAGAACATAGATGACATAAGCCCTGCTAAGTATATCTTTTTTATTGTCCAAGTTTACTGACTGTCTTTATAAAGTGCTGCACTGTCTACTTCAATTTTGATAGGCGGAATCACCGGCTCTTTTAAACCTTCGGACTCCATAGCCTTTGCTACCTCACTTTGTTTACTAGCAAACATTAATTCGCTCTTAGTAGAAATATATTCGGAACGGAGTTCCTTCAGTTGATTGGAAACTTTATTCACTTCCCTGATTTTCCCATCCGCATAATATCCGTTGCCAATGTAAAAGATGGCGGCAATTGCCAGAAAGATGATAAATGGCAAATGCTGCAGTGTCCGTTCATTGGTCAGAAATGTCCCACTAAATACGGCGGACAAGGCTTTAGCAAGGACACCGCGGCGGCGGACTTTTTTTTGTTCCGGAGCCTTTGGTTCAGGCGAAGATGTTTGCGTCTGCATCTCTGCAATCACCTCTTCTTTTTCATTTATATCCCGGAACTTATTAGCCACTTTTTATTTTTGTTCTTTTCGTTTTTCTGTTTTTCTGTTTTTCAAGCAGCAAGTCTAATTGCTACGCGCAGCTTAGCACTGCGTGCGCGCGGATTTTCTTTTATCTCTTCATCTTCAGGCACAAAAGGTTTTGCGCTTAGACTTTTATAATATTTTTTGCCTGTGCCGTAAATCACATCCTTTACCTCGATTCCATCTACGTTTCCAGACTTGATAAGATTCTTAACAAGGCGATCTTCCAGACTGTGATAGGACAGCATGACCAGCCGGCCACCTGGTTGAAGCACTTCGCTGCACTGCGTGAGACATTCGCGAAGGACTTCGATTTCCTGATTGACCTCAATGCGCAGGGCCTGAAAGATGCGCGCTAGATATTTATTCTCCTCAAATTTGGGAAGACAGGTGGCAATGGCTTGTTTTAGATCGGCTGTGGTTTCAATGGCATTCGTTTCGCGATGCTGAATAATAGCCTGAGCAAGGCGCCCTGCATTATGTACCTCTGCATAATCGCGGAACATTTTGGCCAGCGCATCCATGTCATAGGTATTTACAATCTGCTTTGCACTGAGCGAACTACTCTGGTTCATTCGCATATCGAGCTCCGAATCGAAACGAATAGAGAAGCCACGTTGGGCCTCATCAAACTGATGCGATGAAACACCAAAATCACCGAGAATACCATCAACTGCAGTAACACCGTGAAGCCTTAAGTACTTTTTTAAGAAACGAAAGTTTTGAGGAATGAGTGTAAATCGTTTATCCGCTATCACATTACGTTGTGCATCGGCATCCTGATCAAAAGCAAATAAGCGGCCTTTGTCACCAAGATGTTTCATGATTTCATTAGAATGTCCACCACCGCCAAAAGTCAGGTCGACATAGGTGCCGTCGGGAATAATGTTGAGATGTTCAATACAGGCTTTTAGAAGTACGGGGGTGTGATAGCCTTTACTCATCTCCTGGATCATTAAAGTTTAATCCACCTAAAACATCTTCTGCTAGTTTTTCAATGTTGATGTCCTGACTGAGGAAATCATCGTACATTTTCTTATCCCACAATTCAATCACGTTATTACTCCCGAGGACTTTCAAGTCTGCCGAAATATCAGCATACTCAGAAAGTGATTTGGGAAGAAGTAGACGGCCTGTATTATCAGCTTCCACATTGGTGGCCCCACCGGTAAAACGTCTCACAAACACATCATTGGCTTTAATGAGACGGTTCAGCTTACTTAATTTCTTATTTAGTTTTTCCCACTCAGCAAGGGGATAAAGCACCAAACATTTCTGATGGAGATTCCGGTTAATCACAAAGCCTTTTTCAAAAGCAGCGTCGAACTGTTTGCGCAGATCGGCCGGGAACATGAAACGACCTTTCACGTCTACTTTGCAATCATATTCTCCTATAAGGCCTGTCATTCCGCGCTGGATAAAGCTTTTAGCAAAAATAGGATAATTTTACCACTTTTTACCACTTTACCCCCCTTTTTACCACACTTGTTGAAAAATGCGGGCTTATGAACATTGTTAATTACTAATTAAAAGGGTCTCAAATTTATGATTGCTTCAGGCATAAACACCAGTAAATAGTAACCTTGAGGACAAATTAGGAATTGTGAATAAACCCTGAATTCAGGCTTAATTTTAATAAGGATATTAACAGGGTAAGTGGGATTTTTTTCGGGTGCATCGGGAGATTGGGCAAAAAGCCACATCAGCCCCTGAAGATCAAAAGCGGCAAAATCGTCTCCGAAAACGACGAGAAAGTCCAAAAAAAAAGGGCGATTAATTCGCCCTTTCAAATATTCTATAAAAAGATGGTCTCACTTGCATTCGGAATTAATTCCTGTACATGCGCCGCTTGGTAAATCCAATTCAACAATAGATGTCGTCACTCCGCTACACGCTCTCCAAAAACCCATCTCTTTTAAAATAATCTAGTATCGCATCAATAATTAATTTATTCTGCTGCTTGGCATCCAGATGCGGCAAATTTTCCTTCAACTTCCAATGCGGCCAACCATCGGGATCACGACCTTCAAATTCATAAAATCCAAACGGCTCTAAAAGCGTACAGATGGCAATGTGCATCACCTCTAGCTTTTCATCTTTCTTATACTTTTGATAGGGTTTGCTTAATTCCTGAAGTCCGATCATAAACAAGATCGCATCCACATCCACTTCCGATCCAAAACGCTCTTTTAAACGTAGCTGTAATTCTTCCCACTCTGATTTCATATCAACAACACTTATTCTTCTTCGTCACCACCTTTTGTAAAGCGCTGAAAGCCTGTATTTTCCTTTACCTGGTAGGAAATGAACTCCAGTAATTCATCTTTCCCGGTACCCTTGTCAGCTGAGGTAATAAAACTATTGGGTAATTCATCCCAGTGTGTGTGCAATTCCTTTTCAATCGCTTTTATATTGCGACTTAATTCCAACTTGCTATTCTTATCACATTTGGTGTAAATAATACTGAAGGGAATATCATGCTCACCGCACCATAAAAGAAATTCAAGATCAATTTTCTGTAATGGCAAACGACTATCGATTAGTACAAAGAGGCAGACAAGACTCTCTCTTTTCTTACAATAATCATAAATAATAGTCGCAAACAAATCGCGTTTATTTTTACTGGTCTTAGCATAACCATAGCCCGGTAAATCGACCAGAAACCAACTGTCATTAATCGTAAAGTGATTAATCAATTGTGTCTTTCCTGGTGTGGCAGAGACTTTCGCCAGCTTATTATTATTGCAAAGCATATTAATCAGCGAGCTCTTGCCGACATTACTTCTGCCGATAAAGGCATATTCCTGCAGTCCTGCTTTCGGACAGCCATGAAGACTGCTTGCGCTTTGTTTAAAAACTGCTTTATTTATCTGCATGATCAGCGGGCCTCTTTTTCTTTTAAATACGTGTCAACGTGACGTTCTTTTTTACTTTCATAAATGTCTGCAATCGTCACCAGGATGCCTGTCTCCTCCACACCCCCGAATCCAGGATTAATGGCAGTCCCAAAACTTTTCATCGTGGGACTCAGATTCATATAAGCATTCATCAGTGGTGGAATATTCTCATTCAGCAAGCGCACTTTCTTATTCAGTAAGGCATGTCCTTCTTTGTAGGGCAGACTCTTCAGTTCGTCTAAGAAAGAAACTACCGCCGTTTTTATTTCCACACTGTGTATCGGTCTCACCAAGCGTTCGGCATCTGGAAAATAATGTTTCATGAAACTGAGAATATAATCGCGCGCCTCCACATTAAAGTCCGTATACATGGTGACTTTCCCGTAAAAGTGTTTTTGATCGGGATAGTCCACCACAATCGCTCCGAGTCCATCCCAGAGATTATCCAGACTAAACAAGCCCTTGCGTCGGTTCTCCCCTGGCTGGTAATCGGGCTGTATAAAGGAACGACCAAGTTCAATCGTCTCATTCAAATAATTTTTATAAAAATCGGGACTGAATGTGAACAACTCGGTTGTCGCAAGTTGCACTTGCCCATCAATAAACTCTGCATCCTTGCAAAGTATAAACCGGTATGCGCCAACAATGGCCTGATCTTCAGGATTCCAAACCAATAACTGCTGATAAGGATGGGAACTGGTATCAAATTCATCAATATCAATTTCCTTACCGGTACCTCCTCCCGCATGTCGGAAAGTAACTTCCCGGAGACGGCCGATTTCCCGCATCACATTTGGTGCATTGTGATGCGTAATCACATAAATCTCGTTCCCGCCATTGTTGACCTTCCGAACAAATCGTGCGCGGGTCAGTTCACTCAGAAGTGCTTCTTTGCTTACAGGGTCAATAATCTTTTGCATAACTTATCTTGTAAATATACATAAACAATTATTTTTTTCCGCCTTTATCCGCTTATTACCTGCGGGGGTTAACCCAAAAAAGGTCAAAGTTGCCTTGTTTCCGTCAGAAATACTGCGAAAGGTTGAGTATCTTTGTTTTATCGTGCTTTCACGCTTTACTATACTCCTATTGGCTCTGGCTCTGAAGCTTTCGACCTTCGCACAGCTGCATCCTCTGATTAGACTCGAAACCTCTGCCGAGCAATGTGAAAAAGGCGTGGCCCTTATTTTCCTGCCAGCGTCTCATCCAAAAGATAGTTTGGTGATTGAATGGAGTACTGGGCCAACGAATCAGAATTTTCTGCGGGGACTGAGCGCCGGAAATTACTTTGTACGTATTTTCCTTCAGCGCAAAGACAGTGTCCATCAAAAATTTGACACCCTCATTAATTTCGAGATAGAAAAACTGCGCTGCCCTGTCAGTGTCCCCAAATACTTCTCACCCAATGAGGATGACTATAATGATTTCCTTGAAATCAGTAACATCGACAGGTATCCCGATTTTGAACTGCTCATCTTCAATCGCAGTGGCCAGCGGATTCATCACCAACAGAATACCTATGAACACTGGGACGGAAAATGGCTGGGCATGAATCTGCCGGATGACACCTACTACTACCTACTCTTCTACGATAAAGAAAATAAATCGGAATTTATTAAAGGCGATATCACATTGATACGCTAAAAAAAACACCTCCGCTTCTAAAGCCAAAGCATCCATTTACAAAAGGACTTCCACCACCTTTCAGTCTCCGCTTTGCTTTTACACCTGCTTGCTTTTACTTTACAAAAAAAGGATTCATGAAAAAAAAATTACGTGATTTTAAAAACACAAACCATGAATCATCACTTCAACAGCGAGCAGGGAATGACAGAGATCATTTTCGCTCATCGCAACAAAACCTACGGTGCCTATCAAATCCGCTCCAGCTACGGTGAGACCACTTTAAAATCCCTCGGCATCATGCTACTCTGCGTGTGTGCCTTAACGGGCACGGCCTTTCACCTGGCTCAGCCAGAGGATAAGGGGCCGGAAGAAAAAACTAGTCTGCTATTAAAAGACAGCGTGTTTGTGATTCCCATTACTTTGGAAGAAGAACCGCTGCCAAAAACAGAATCGTCTGAAAAGCCCGCTAGTTCTGCTGGTGCCGAAACTACTGCAAGTAGCAGTACGCTAGTTTCTGATTCCGCTCTGATAGAGAAACCCACCAGCAATAGCAGTCCTAGCTATACCACATCCACCATAGAAACTGGCGCTGGTAATAACAGTAAAGGAACTGGAGATACGACCCTCGTAAGCAAGGGGACAATCAGCGCCCCGACCGTAAAAAACGGATTCGAAGTTGATCAGATGCCCCGTTTCAAAGGCGGCTTAAAAGCACTGAACGATTTTATTCGCAGCAAGGTCATCTATCCGGAAACGGCGGTGGAGGACAACCGATCCGGTACCGTGTTTGTGCGCTTTGTTGTGGATGAAAATGGAAAAGTGGTCAATGCTGAACTACTAAATAAATTAGGTCCAGACCTCAACAACGAAGCCCTGCGCGTTATTCAGATGATTCCCGATTTTGAAGCCCCGGGCTATTCAAAAGGAGAGCCGGTAAAAACATTTTACCAGCTCCCCATTCACTTCAGACTGCGTTAAGGATTAAGACAATAATTGTTTTACGAGGGCCGACACCACTTTGTTGTCGGCCTTTCCTGCAAAAGCTTTACTAGCAGCTCCCATTACTTTTCCGAGATCACCAGGACCACTGGCACCAATACCTGCAATCAATTGAACCAGTTCCGCCTTAATAGCGTCTTCGGACATCTGTGCCGGCAAATATTCCTCCATGACCGCTGCTTGCGCTAATTCTTCCGCTTCCAGGTCGGGACGATTTTGTGACTGATAAATCTCCGCGCTTTCTTTTCGTTTTTTCACTTCCTTCTGAAGGGCTTTGCTGACACTGTCGTCCGTCAAGCCTTCGGGTGAAGTCTTCAACAATAAGATGACAGATTTAATAGCTCTCAGTGCTTCCAGCCGCTTCGCATCTTTGGCGAGCATGGCCGTTTTAATCTCCGCGTTTACTTTTTCTTCTGCATTCATAAGTGTAAAAATAAAAAAAGCCACCCAATTAAAGATGGCTTTTCTGTAAGCAATTCCAAAATTAATGAATAACAGAAATCCGGCCACTGGCCAGGGTCTGATTTCCCGAGCCTTTTACTACATAGAGATAAAGTCCGTTCTGGAATTCAGATACTTCTGCTTTTGCCCAATTGCCGCTGAAGGCTGCTTCTGCGACTTGTTTACCTGTCACATCGTAAAGGACAACAGTATGGGCTGAGCCGTCTCCTGAAAATACGGTCAGTTGGTTGCTAGCAGGATTAGGATAAATCTGAATACCAGCATCACTTGTCGTCAATTTATTGATTCCCACAGTCGATGCCGTTTGGGTCGCAGCGGTTTTCATGCGTTGAACAATGGTTTGTGTCGGACTACCAAGAGGGAACGGCAGGTTAGCAGTGCTGGTCTCCACCGTCATTACCGGTGCTTTTATGCCATTGGCGTAGTACTGATAATAGCGCTCAACTAGGCTTCCGCTAGCAATATTGGTTGTGAATGTAATGTCCTGCGAGATTAGTAAACGGGTCACATTCGTATAGGTCATGCCCGCTACCGTCAGTGTACCGCTGCCATCCGCCAAAACACTGCTGCTGCCGGTGAAGGTGCCGTTCGCATTTAGTGGCTGAGTGACAACAATGGTCCCAGCAATCGGCGAAGTACTGGTCGTATTCAGACTCATTGGATAACGCGCGTAAACTGCTGGCGAAGAATAATTGAGATTGGCGCCCACGGGACCGATCACAATATTTCCCCCATAGTACAACAAGGCGGAACTGTTGGAGGTATAAAAACTGGTATTACTTGCCGTCGCGGCTACACCGATAGTTGCCATGGGATAACTGGGATTGCTGGCGCTAGTCGCGGAATATGACATCTGAATACTGCTGTGAGTATTAATAGTGAAAACCCAGTTGGTATTGGCGCCTGCAACACCCGGAGCTACAGAATCACACTGATACATTGTAAATACATCTCCGTTAGAGGGCGCATGGTTCATCTGCGTAAGTTGCGCATTTACTGAATTAAAACCGGCCATAATCAATAGGCCAAAGTAGATTTTTTTCATTTTCAAAGTTTTCAAAAGGTTAGTCAAAGTTACAACTATTGATACGTCATGCAATACATAAAGGTTGGGTACTTTCTCTACTGTTTAAAAAGAAGCGAACTATCCCCATAACTTAAAAACCTAAAATCATGTGCCAGCGCGTAGGCATAGATATCTCTCCATTTTTCACCCACTACTGCGGCAATCAGCAGCAGCAGGGTACTCTGTGGCTGATGAAAATTGGTAACAATACCATCCGCTACCTTTAAAGTGTAGGGTGGTGCAATCAAAATTCTGGTCTTGCAGATCAATAATTTCTTTTGCTGCTGTGCCATCCACAATTGCAATGCCGCCATGCTTTGTGTTAACGTCAGCGCTGGCAAATCCTCACGGTAGGGATCCCATTGCTGCACTTCCAGAGCGGATAATGCCGCTGAAGGATTAACAAAAGCTTTGACGCCCATCCAGTAAAGCGATTCAAGACTGCGAAGGCTAGTTGTGCCTACAGCAATAATTTGCTGATCTTTGTCCGCAGATAGTCGCGCAATCAAATCAGAAGATACTTCCATAAATTCCGCATGCATCTCATGGCCCTCCAGCTTTTCAGATTTAACAGGCAAAAACGTCCCCGCTCCAACATGCAGCACCAATTTTTCAATACCAAAACCAACCTTGGCTAAGTCCTGAATAAGCGGCTCGGTAAAATGAAGTCCCGCCGTTGGCGCTGCTACAGAGCCTTTAACTCTGGAATACGCTGTTTGATAGGTGTGGTGATCACTGTCCTCAGTTGCCCGATTCAAATAGGGCGGAATAGGCAACTGACCAAAATGTGCCACAATTTCATCAAATGTTTTTGTCGCAGGCGTCCATTCAAAAGTAATGAGCACAGAGCCTTTCTGACGTTCATCGATTCGTGCTTTCAACGTCAGATCCTCGCGGGTACAGCTCAGCACTTCGTCTTTCCAGCTCCGAAGATTGCCCACTAAACATTGCCACTGAACGCTTGCCGCAGAGGCAAGTCCTTCACCAGCAGAAGCATAATGGGGGGCGGGCTCGAGACAAAAAACCTCAATCCGTCCGCCATTTCTGTTATTAAAAAACAGTCGCGCAGGAATCACGCGGGTCTCATTAAATACAAGTATTGCGGAGGGACTTAAATGCTTACCGATATTTTTAAAAACATCCTGGCTAATACTGCCTGATTTGAAGCAAAGCAGTTGACTCTGATCACGCTCCCCTAAAGGAAATTTTGCAATCCGCTCCTCTGGGAGTTCATAAGTAAAATCAGAAATGGTCAGTTGCGAAGGATGCTGAGCCATCAGGACGGATTCATTAATCGTAAAACCTTCTGAATATCCTCGGGCGTATCGATACAATGACTCTCAAAAGACGTTGGCGCGCAACGAATGGTATACCCATTCTGAAGCCAGCGCAATTGTTCGAGGGACTCCGCCACCTCAAGAGAAGAAGGCGCAAGTTGGCAAATTTCTTTCAGAATGTCCTGCCGGTATGCATACATGCCGACGTGGCGATGATAAGTGTGAAAGTTATGCCACTCCTCCTGCGGTTTATTTTTAATGTGGGGAATAACGCTGCGGCTAAAATATAGCGCTTCATTTTTTTCGTTCAAAACGATTTTTACTTCGCCCATGTCGAATAGTACAGAGGAATCGGTGCAGACAATCATTTGTGTAGCAATCTCAGTTTCACCGTCACAGATTGCCGCCAATCCATCAATCTGCAGCGGGTCGAGAAAGGGCTCATCACCTTGTATATTAATCACATATTCTTCCTTTCCACCTGCCAATTGATAGGCTTCATAACAGCGATCTGTCCCGCTCGGATGTTCTGAACTCGTCAGGATAGCGATTACGCCCTCTTCACGGGCGTGCTGTGCAATGCGCTCATCATCAGTGGCGACAATTATGCCAGAAAGCAAGCTTGACTTTTTTGCCTGACGGATAACGCGTTGTAACATGGTCTGACCTGCAATATCGGCAAGTGGTTTCCCCGGAAAACGGGAAGAAGCATAGCGGGCGGGAATAATACCGAGAATAGACATGGCCAAAAAAATTTAAAATCCAAAAATAACTAAAAACAATTAGGTAACTTCAATGCGTATGCGTGGGTCGACCTTTATTTTATTGATTGTTACTGTTTTTCTTCTTGGTTTCAGCCGCATACCTTCGTCGGCTGAACACCGTGTACAACGTCTCTTTGCTCAAATGTATGACTCTATCCGCGCCATTAAAACACTGCGTCAGGATGTGCTGTCATTAGAGCGGATTGAAAACAAATACGCCATTAACCGCAGTCAGATCAAACTACAGACCTCCCCCCGCAAAATCTATTTTATAAATCCCTCCAAAAAACTGGAGATTCTATACGATGAGGAAACCATCCCCGACAAAGCCTGGGTGAAGCCACACGTGTTTCCCTATCTGACAATGCAGCTAGATCCCCGCGGAAACCTCATGCGCAAAAATCAGCATTATTCTATCATGGAACTGGGTTACGATTTTATCGGACGCTCCATTGCACTCACGATTAATAAGGACAAAGAAGGCCTTAATAATTTTTCCTTGAAAGGAAAGACACCTAAGAATGGACATAATTGTTACCTCATCGAATACGAAAATAAAGCTTACGCGTATAGCGATTACCGAGTGAGCGAGCGTGAAACTGCTACCAGCATTGCTCTGCGACTGTGCGTAAATGATTACCTACTCCGACAGAATAATAATCTGCTCAATGAGTTTGGCTACATAAAAAAAGGAACCGTCCTGCACGTCCCAACGCTCTACTGTCAGAAAGCGGTTCTTTTTATCGACGATCAATTATTATTACCGGTCTCGCTCAGCCTCTTTGATGACAAGGGCCTGTTTGAAAGTTACGATTATACCAATGTGCGCATCAACGACCCTATTGAGGCGGCAGAGTTCAGCAAGTATTACAAATCCTACAACTTTTGATTTTCCTGAAAGCGGTGCCTGCTCTTTTATAGCTCTTTCATCAGTAGCTTGTAAAGACTGATCATGCCTTCAATATCCTTTTTATGTACTTTCTCGTCTGGAGAATGCACCTGCTGTTCAGCTGCTCCAATAAAACACCAGTCCCAAGGTGCGGCTGCCATTTGCAATTCCTTTCCGTCACTCCCTCCGCTGCCTTCTACTTCGAGTTGAAAAGCACAGCCGAATTTCTGAGCCACTGCCACTATTTTATTTACGTAGGAGCGACGGGGAATCAGACTGTCGCGCAGACTGATAACGGGACCTTTCCCTGGATGCACCCCGTCCGAAATCCAAGAGATATCGGATATCAGGCCTTGGCTTATCTTGTACTTTTCGAATAAAAACTTTTGTAAGTACGCCACACTTCCACCACCATGCTCCTCCCAAGTGCTGAAGACCACTGCCCCATTTTTTAAGGTTTCTGCAAGCTTCAGCGCAGCATAAACACCCAGACGATTGTCCATATAGCTGCACTGCACGTAGTCTTCATCTTCGCGCCAACTGGCTTTAAAAACCAAATCGGTACCGGTTTCAAAATCTCGGGGCGCCTTGTACGTCAATTTTAGTCCGCCCGTTTCTTTATTCTCAGCGACCTGTAATTCAGCTGTCTGCGACCCTTTACTGTCTGACCCACTGAGTAGAAATCCGTTTTTTAAAACGGGACCGCCGATCTTCACCAGCTGTTTTCCATATCGCACAGTGAAGCCGATACTGTCCAGATGTGCAAAAACGGCGGTTCGAGGTTTCCCAAAAACCAGGACAATATTATCTTGAAAACCTTCACCCGCAAACACCTTCGGCTTTTGTTTCCAGCTACCGGCATTGGTCTTGACATACTCCAGAATAAAATTGGTCATGGCAGACTCATTACCACTGGGCGCATGAATGGCACACATGGTCTTCAGCAACTCGTAAGTGCTTTTGCTTTCTTTTTTTTGGATTTTTTTCATGGTAATTGTTCTAATAATTCTAATTTGGTTTTATAGAGCTCACCAAGCCCCTGATTGAGCTGTTCAACAAATTGTTTTTTTAAATGGAAACGGGTAAAGTGCCGCTCATCATAACCATTTTCAATGATTTTTGCCTGCAGTTCTCGCAGCAGACGCATAATAGCACTGGTATCTTCTGCATCGTAACTGATCCGATAATCATACTGAATAAACAACTCTTCCACCACTGCCTTCTCCAGCGCCTCCGCTGCTGCAGTTTTATAGGCATGAATGAGACCCGGCACTCCTAATAGTGTCCCCCCGAAATACCTCACCACCACCACCAGAATGTTGGTGAGGTCCCTGCTCTGAATCTGGCCCAGTATTGGTTTGCCAGCGCTGCCAGATGGCTCTCCATCATCATTGGCACGGTACTGTAATTTATCCGCACCCAGCCGCCATGCGTAACAGTGATGCACTGCCGAGGGATGTTCCCCCCGCAGACCAATAAGAATTTCTTTGACACTGCTTTCGTTTTTTACCGGAAACGCGAAGGAAAGGAAGCGCGAACCGCGATCCCTAAATAAACCTTCTGCAGGGGCTTCAATGCTTAAATAAGAGTCCGCAAACAACATAGTATCGTCATTAAAAGTACATCTTATCGCTTGAAAAAATAAAAATACTTACGCTCGCTATGCGCGCTGCCCTGAGCAGTTCCTCAATAAGTAGAGAGGAGTTTAATATCCATTAACTGAGCTAGCGCCCCAGTTAATACATCAATGGGGTTATAAAAGCCTAAAGGCCTTGAAGTCGCCCTCATTCATCGTTGACAAAGTAGCACTCAGGACCCCAAATTAGAAAGTTACTTGGTCTTCATTAAACTTTGTGATTTTTTTGGGTCTAAACTCTCCCTTGTGCCATTTGTAATGTACGATCCAGTTCTCCTCTACCTTATTACCTTCTCTAGGTAGCATGCAGAATAAGCCACTATTTTTCAACCCAGGGAATAAGAATTTATAGCAGAAAGCCTAAGCTGCCGATCTGCGAGCTGGATTAGTGATCCCCTGTAAATAAAAAGAGTCCGGTTAATACCGAACTCTTTTTAATTTTTAAAATGAAATTAACGCAGAAATAACATTTCACGGTATTTCGGAAGCGGCCAAGTGGCATCATCAATAATGTATTCCAGTTTATCAACCTGATAACGGATCACATCAAAGTATGGTTTTACATCTTCACAATAAGCAAATGCTTGTTTTTTGGCACCTTCTAGATTATTGGCTTTTTTACGTGCCTCACGCATGGCTTCAGCTTCTCGCTGAATGATGGTAACGCGCTCGCTGATTTCTTTTATGCGTTCAAGTTGTGTATCCGCGGCGACTTTAAAGTCCTTCTCACTCAGTATGTTTTTTAGGCCGCTCACATTGTCCACCAAAACTTTCTGATAGGTAATGGCAGCGGGAATAATTTGATTGTTTACCATGTCGGCAATAATCCGGGACTCAATCTGAATTTTTTTAGTGTAGGTTTCCAGACTGATATCGTATCGCGCTTCCTGTTCTCGGTGATTTAAAATATTGAGGGATTCAAACATGTCCAAAGATTTTTTGCTGACCATCGCCTCCAGTGCAGAAGGTGTTGTGGCGAAATTACTTAGACCACGTTTCTTTGCCTCTGCTTTCCACTCATCACCATAACCATTTCCTTCGAAACGAATTTTCTTACTGGCGATAATGTACTGTTTCAAAGTCTGGAAAATAGCTTCATCCTTTTCAATTTTTTTATCCAATAATGAATCTACATCTTTTTTAAATTGAATCAGTTGTTCAGCCACAATAGCATTGAGCACCGTCATTGGCCCTCCACAATTCGCGGTAGAACCAACGGCACGGAATTCAAATTTATTTCCTGTAAAGGCAAATGGAGATGTTCGATTACGATCGGTATTGTCAAGTAATATATCAGGAATACGGCCGATGTTCATTTTTAAGGCTGTTTTTTCTTCTGGACTCATTTTGCCGGCATGCACTGCTTTTTCAAGATCGTCGAGAATTTTATTCAGCTGCGCACCCAGAAACACCGACATAATGGCGGGAGGGGCTTCGTTAGCGCCGAGACGGTGATCGTTGTTCGCAGAGGCAATGCTAGCACGAAGTAAATCTGCATGTTCATACACGGCTTTCACCGTATTGATGAAAAAAGTAAGGAATTGAAGATTCGTTTTTGGTGTTTTACCAGGACTCAGTAAATTTTTTCCGGTGTTGGTAGCCAGACTCCAGTTATTATGCTTACCGCTGCCGTTCACGCCCGCATAGGGCTTTTCATGCAGGAGCACACGGAAATTGTGACGCATGGCCACTTTTTCCATCACATCCATCAATAATAAATTGTGATCAACTGCCAGATTGACTTCCTCAAAAACAGGCGCACATTCAAATTGTGCTGGTGCTACTTCATTGTGACGCGTCCGAACCGGAATACCAAGTAAATGACAATCGTATTCGAAGTCCCGCATAAATGCACTCACGCGCTCTGGAATAGAGCCCCAGTAATGATCTTCCAATTGCTGACCTTTCGCCGGTGCATGACCAAATAAAGTGCGTCCAGTTTGCTGAAGATCATAGCGAATATTGTACAAGGCGGAGTCAATCAGAAAATATTCCTGCTCCCAGCCGAGGGTGGCAATCACCTTGGTTACATTTTTATCAAAGTATTGACAAACATCGGTCGCTGCTTTATCTAAAGCCGTGTGTGACTTTAAAAGTGGTGTTTTGTAATCGAGGGATTCGCCAGTATAAGAAACAAAAATCGTAGGAATGCAAAGGGTTTGTCCCCATATAAAAGCCGGTGAAGTCGGATCCCAAGCGGTATACCCGCGGGCTTCAAACGTATTGCGAATTCCTCCGCTCGGAAAGGAAGAGGCATCCGGCTCTTGTTGCACCAAGGCATTACCACTAAAACGTTCAATCGCGCGACCGCCTTCAATTGGTTCAAAAAAACCATCGTGCTTCTCCGCTGTGGCACCGCTCAGGGGTTGGAACCAATGCGTAAAATGTGTCACGCCTTTACTTTGTGCCCAAGCCTTCATACTCGCTGCGACCTGATCAGCCATCTTGCGCTCTACAATTGAACCTTCCTTCATGCTGCGCTGAATACTCTCGTAAGCTTCTTCAGATAAAAATTCGCGCATGGCATCCTGACCAAAAACCGCGGAACCATAATAATGAGATACCTGTGTAGCCGGCTTGCTAAATTCAACAGCCTTGCGGTTCACAACATCCTGCATGGCTAATACTCTGCGTGTGCTCATTTTTTTAGGGATTAAAAGTAATTATTCGATTTTACAGGACAAATATACAAAATTAAGGGGGGTGTATCTGCCAAAAGGAGCTTTTTTTTCAACCAATAATCAAAAATGAGGGGGGTTGTGAGGAAAAAACTTAAAATATTTTGGTTAGCCAAATGGCTTTTATATCCAAAAGGCTAAATTTTGAGTACTTTGGTCAGGTGAAAAGACAGGTTATTTTTCTGGTTTTGATTTTAGTGTCGCTGATGGGTCGGACCCAAAACATGGATCTGCGTCTGCTGATAACTCTGAACAAAAATTCTTATCCAGTCTGGGATCATTTGATGTGGGGAACCTCCACCACCGTTTACGTTGCGATGCCTCTGGTCGTCGCCACTCCCTACCTAGACGCCATCATAAATAAAAAACCGGAATTCAAGCGAGCTGCTTTAAGAAATGCCGCCGGAATCTCCCTCGCGCTCCTGAGCGCTACCGCCTTAAAAGTGAGCATACGCCGCCTACGTCCCAAAGCTGCCCACCCAGCAGATATTATTGAACGTGATCAGGCCGGACCCCTCTCCTTTCCCAGCGGACACACAACGGCAGCATTTGCATCCGCAACAGCCATTAGTTTAACGTACAAAAAATGGTATGTGACCTTACCTGCCTATGTGTACGCGGGTCTTACGGGATACAGTCGCATGCGCCTGGGCATGCATTACCCCAGCGATGTGCTCGCCGGCGCTCTCATAGGGATGGGAAGCGGCTACCTCATCTGGAAACTTGATGAACGCTTACAAAAGAAAAAATCAGTGAAACTTCGAAAGGACCTCTACGAGTAAATCAATTTCCTCACGGGTGTTGAAGGAATGTAGACTAATGCGCACCCTTTCGGAAGACGGCTTAACGGTGGGACTCTTCATAATCCGTACATGCATGTTTTTTTCAATCAGCTGGCGCTCCAGACGCTCTGCCTGTTCAAGACTCGAGACAGTAAAACTGTGAATGGCGCTCTGGCTCTTGACACAATGGCGCAAGCCAGCGGCCTTCTGATAAAAATAAGCAATGTTCTTCTGCAACTTTTCTTTTTCATCCGTCTCAATCAACAACTGATACGCACGCAGAATCGCATTAATGGAATACAGCGGAAGTGCAGTTGTATAGATGAAGGAGCGGGCGTAATTAACAAGATAGTTGGTGAGCACTTCGCTGCCGAGGATAACTGCGCCCTGACAGCCCATCGCTTTGCCATAGGTATATATTCTTGCGAAACAGCGGGACTCGATATTCAGCGCATTGCAAAGACCACGCCCTTGTTTTCCATACACGCCAATAGCATGTGCTTCATCTACAATAAGAAAAACATTCTTAAAAGGCCTGCACAGTTCCGTGATTTCAATGAGAGGCGATGAATCCCCGTCAAGCGCATACACACTTTCAAGCACAATAAAAATATTTTCGAAATTTTTCTGGTGCTTGATCAGCAGCGCCTCTATAGCTGCTACATCATTGTGCAGAAACTTATGGCTGGTACTTGGGCTCAGTTTTATTCCATCCAGCAGGGAAGCATGCACAAATTCATCATATAAAATCAAATCCGTCCGCTGCGCCACACAGCTCAAAAGTCCCAGATTGGCATCATAGCCACTGTTAAAGATAAGGGCACTTTTCGCGTGATGAAATAAAGCAATTTGTTTTTCCGCTTCCTGAATTGCTGCCGAATTTCCGCTGATTAAGCGCGAACCAGTCGCGCCGAAGGGCACAGGCCCATTGGGGTTTTGCTCCACCATTTTACTATTCAGCAAACCGAGCCGAGAAAAACCCAGATAGTCATTGCTACAAAAGTCAATGCCCGGAAAATGGTCCGGCAGTGTTCGCAGCAGGCCATTTTGTTCCCGCTCAATCAATGATTTCATCATATGAGTGGGATACAGATTCACATGCTTTTCGCTAACACCATTAAATTTAATCAAATTCGGGCAGATTTCCTAACCGACTCTTTTTTGATTAAAACCTTATACCGTCAACATCTTCCCGTCCCGCATTTGCAGGCTTCGGTCTGCCATCCTTGCCAGTTCTTGATTATGGGTTACAATTACAAAAGACTGTCCGTAATTCTCGCGCAGCGTAAAAAATAACTGGTGAAGTTCTGCCGCATTTTGACTATCAAGATTCCCGCTCGGCTCATCTGCAAAAATAACGGAAGGACGGTTGATAAGTGCGCGCGCTACGGCGACACGTTGCTGCTCTCCTCCGCTTAACTCAGAGGGTTTATGGCCAGCGCGATCACGCAGCTGCAGCAACTCCAACAATTCGCTAGCCCTGTGCTCAGCATCCTTCTTTTTTGTCTTTGCAATCAGAGCGGGAATAATTATATTTTCAAGTGCTGTAAATTCCGGCAATAACTGGTGGAACTGAAAAACAAAGCCAATATTCTGGTTACGAAAAGCCGCCAATTTGCGGTCATTCATCTGCGTCACCAACTCACCATCGTACCGTATTTCGCCGGCACTTGGCCGGTCCAGCGTACCCAGCAAAGTCAGCAGAGTTGTCTTTCCAGCGCCGGAACTACCAACAATGGAAACTATTTCCGCACGACCAATTTCCACATCAACGCCTTTTAAAATTTCGAGCCCGTTAAAATCTTTATGAATAGCTTTAGCGACAATCATTACGACAAATATAAATAACACAACACACTGATAAGTATAATTCCCAGTAAATCAAGCACGATGCCCACTTTCAGCATGTCCCTGACTTCAATTTCACGGGTACCAAATACAATGGTATTAGCCGCAGTAGCCACCGGCAACATAAAACCCAATGATGCCGCAAAAGTGGCTGGCATCATCAGCAAAAGGGCAGGTAATTCCAAATCTTTCTGCAGGGCAAGCATAACGGGCAGTGCCAGCTGTATACTAGCAATATTGGATGCAAACTCACTAATCAGTGTTACAATAAAACAGATACCAAGAATAATCAACAAGGGATGCACCCCCTTGAGCACCACTAGCGAATCTGCGAGCCAATTACTGAGGCCCGACTTTTCAAAACCGTAGGCCAGAGCAAATCCGGAACCGAACATCAGAATAATATCATACCGCAGTTTTTTCGCATCCTCCCAGACAAGCAGTGCTTCTCCACTATTTTTTCTGGAGGGCAGCAGAAAGAGCGCCAGAGCTGCAACCAGAGCGACTACGGAATCGTCTACAAATGCCGGGACTTTCAAAAAATGATTCCAGCCGCGGAACTGAAACGAACCGGCCTGAATATCGGCGCGACTCAGCCATAAGAGTACACAACTGATAAACACGGTGCAGACCATTTTTTCTTCCCTGCTGAAGGGACCCAGTTCTGAGTAAGCGCTTTTGAAGTAAGATTGCTCAATACCCAGTTTGACTTTTCCCCGAATAAAATAAAGATAGAGAACCGCGTAGACTATTAACAAGAAAGAAAAGGAAATAGGGAATCCGATTTTACACCAAGTCAAAAAATTTAATTCAGTATCGCCCGGGAAAGCCTGTTTATAAGCTTTAAAAAAATACATGTTGGGTGGCGTCCCAACTGGTGTCGCTAAGCCCCCCACAGTGGCGGCAAAGGCCAGTCCCAGCAATAAAGCGGCGGAAAACTTTTTCTGATGTTCCCCGATGTGCTGCTTTGTCGCTTGAATCAATGCAAATACAGCACTGAAGAGCATCATAGTGGTAGCGGTATTACTAATCCAATTGCTGATCAGATAGGTACTAATCATGACACCAAAAAGAATGGTAGCGGGATTCACACCCACAACGGACAAAATCTTTAATGCAATGCGCTTGTGAAAATTCCACTTTTCAATCGCAAAGGCCAGCATAAAGCCCCCGATAAACAGAAAAATAATACTGTCGCTGTACTGCTGCGCCACCGATTTTACATCGGCAATCCCCACTAGCGGCAACACAAGTACCGGCACTAAAGCGGTTACAGCCAGACCCACGGCTTCTGTGAACCACCAAACACACATCCAGATGGCGACCCCTGCCATTAGGGTTACCTGGGGACGAGAAACATCTAGTTCCGTAAAATTCCAGACCAGCACCGCCAGCGCGGGTCCAAGGAGCTGAAAAAAATGATGGAGACGAAACTTCATATTGTCAGATGATGAAGATAAAGAAAAAAGAGCCAACCAGGGCTGGTATTAAATTAAGAGCGCATCAGCAAATTTTCCTATTTTTGTTTTAATGTCAAGATTTATTGCCAGCACCCGCCGTTCGATTGAATTTGTCACCGACAAACTCTGGAAAGTCCGCATCAACAAAGTTGATAAACGCCAGGGTATCTTGCTGCGGCAACTCCGGATTTTTTCTCTTGCTTTCAAGGGTTTTCGCAATGATAATTGCCTCACCTCTGCCACTGCCCTGACCTATTATAGCCTCTTCTCCATTGTACCCATACTGGCACTCGTCTTTGCTATAGCCAAAGGATTCGGCATGGAAAAAGACCTCCAATCCGAAATCCTCAAGAGCAACCGCCAATACGCCGAAATCCTTCAAAATGCTTTTGTCTACGCCAACAACATGTTGGAAAAAACAAGGGGCGAATTAATTGCAGGCGTCGGGATTGTGGTGTTATTGTGGACCGTGATGAAACTACTCATTAATATTGAAGACAGCTTTAATACTATTTGGAAAGTGCAACGCGGCCGCAGTTGGGTGCGCAAAATAACCGACTACCTGACTATTATTTTACTCGGGCCGCTCTTGCTCATTCTCTCCGGTGGTATCAATGTGTTTGTGCAGACAGAAGTAGACAGTATCGCCTTGCTCGGATTTGCAGAGCCATTGCTGATAAAGATGCTGGCCGTTCTGATCATCACGCTTCTTTTTATGTTCCTTTATATGGCTTTACCAAATACAAAAGTCAATTATAAAAAAGCGTTCATCGCGGCGTTTATTGCTGCTGTTTTATTTCAAATCCTCAGCTGGTCCTATGTCAATTTCCAGATTGGAGCTTCCCGCATCAATGCTATCTATGGCGGTTTTGCCGCCTTACCACTTTTCCTCGTCTGGGTGCAGTATAGCTGGTATGTCGTTTTATTCGGGGCAGAACTCGCCTTTTCGTATGAGAATGTCGACCATTACGAACTGGAAGAAGATATCCAGAATCTCTCCATCCGCTACAAAAAAGGAATTGCACTGATGATCGCCAATCTGGTCGCCCGTCGCTTCTACAATCGTGAAAAAGCACTCACCGCTTTTCAAATTTCGGAACAACTAGACCTACCCATCCGTCTGACAAAAATGCTGATCAACGAATTTGTCAGCACCCGCGTCCTGACCGAATTCAAATCGGAAAGCGGAAATGAAATTGTCTATCAGCCAGGTGTCACAGAAAGTAAATTCACCGTGAAATTTGTCCTCGACGCCATGGAATGTAAAGGCATTAATCACCTACCTATCACCGATACCTTGGAACTGAAACAAGTGAACGCACTCATGTTACAAATAGAGGCAAATCTGGAAGAAAACGTGGGACACCTCAACATTAAAGACCTCGTCAAACTTTGAAACGGATTACAGGGATACTTCTTCTAGTTTTTCTCGCCACAGCTTTACTGAAAGGACAGGCGCAGAAAGATTCTGTGCAACAAGCCGCCATTCAAAAACGTAGGATTTATTCCGATCCCCGCAAGGCCAGCATCATGAGTGCGGTGGTACCCGGTCTGGGACAAGCCTACAACCGTAGATATTGGAAAATACCGGTCATTTATGCGGGACTCGCGGGATTTAGTTATTACTTCTACATCAATAACGGTCCCTACAACGATTATCGTCGCGCCCTGAGGGAATCAGACACGGGTCCCGGCTATGCCACCGTGGCGGGTGTAACTTACAGTACAGAAAATTTACAAATATTAAAAAACGATTATAAACGTCAGCGTGATCTCGGGGCAATTGGCATCATGGCCATTTATCTGTTGAACATCATCGACGCAAATGTGGATGCACACCTGCGCACATTCGATGTTTCAGATGATCTGAGCTTAAACATTCATCCCTGGCTGAATGGAAACAAAAGTATTGGTCTCAGTCTGCATTTAACTTTAAAGTAATTATGAAAATAGCGCTGGTCGGGTACGGAAAAATGGGAAAAGAAATTGAAGCCATCGCCCTTCATCGTCACCATGAAATTGTCCTCCGCATTAATTCAAAGAACAGCGCTGAACTAGACCCTAAACTTCTTAAACAGGCAGATGTGGCCATAGAGTTCAGCACCCCGCATACGGTAAGGGCGCATATTGAAAAATGCTTTTCGGCTGGTCTTCCTGTCGTCGTGGGGACCACCGGCTGGTATGAAGACTTCAAAAAAATCACTGAGCTCTGCGAAGAAAAGAATGGCAGTCTTTTTCATGCTACAAATTTTAGTGTGGGTGTCAATTTATTTTTTAAAGTCAATTCTTACCTCGCCCAGTTAATGGACCGTTATGCC
>CALPON020000011.1 GCA_943325195.2 Sphingobacterium thalpophilum
CACCAGTGCAACTGCCTTCGGCTGTTTAACAACATCAACGCTGAGCCTTATTGTAAATCCGACGCCGACGATTAATCTCAGTGCTTCTTCTTCGTCTATCTGTGCAGGAAGTACAGCGAGTCTCACCGCCAGCGGGGCCTCTACTTATACCTGGTTACCAGTTTCACTGAATGGCTCATTGATCGCCGTTACACCGACAAGTACCAGCATCTATACCGCCAATGCTACCAGCAGTCTGGGTTGTGCAGGAACCAACACGATTAACATCGCTGTCGTTCCGAGTATAACACTTACACCACTTGCATCTCCTGCCGCCATCTGTGCGGGCTTCAGCTCAACTTTATCTGCAACAGGTGCAACAAATTATACCTGGACGCCGGGTGCTTCAACAGGCAGTGCCATTGTTGTTAGTCCTTCTATTACTACCACTTATACGGTGACCGGCAACACCGGTGGTTGCAGCATTACCAATACGGTTCAATTGACCATTAATAACGGTCCAACCTTAACCATAGCTGCGACACCAACCGCTATTTGTCCTGGTGGTACCTCAACGCTCTCTGCTTTAGGTGCAGTCGCTTATACTTGGATGCCAGGTGGAGTTAATACCGCAACAGCGACCGTGAGTCCTACCATCAGTACTATTTATACACTCACCAGCGCAACTGCCTTCGGCTGTTTAACAACATCAACGCTAAGCGTCGATGTAAGTCCGACGCCGACGATTAATCTCAGTGCTTCTTCCCCATCCATCTGTGCAGGAAGTACAGCGAGTCTCACCGCTAGCGGGGCCTCAACTTATACCTGGCTGCCAGGTCCCCTGAATGGCTCATTGATCGCCGTTACACCGACAAGTACCAGCATCTATACCGCCAATGCTACCAGCAGTCTGGGTTGTGCAGGAACCAACACGATTAACATTGCTGTCGTTCCGAGTATAACACTTACACCACTTGCATCTCCTGCCGCCATCTGTGCGGGCTTCAGCTCAACTTTATCTGCAACAGGTGCAACAAATTATACCTGGACGCCGGGAGCTTTAACAGGCAGTGCCATTGTTGTTAGTCCATCTATTACCACCGTTTATAGTGTCACCGGCAACACCGGCGGTTGCAGCATTACCAGTACGGTACAGCTAATAATTAACAGCGGTGCAAGTTTGACAATCGCCGCAACACCAACTGCTATTTGCCCGGGCGGCACATCAACGCTTTCTGCTTTAGGAGCAATTGCTTATACCTGGATGCCAGGTGGAGTTAATACCGCCACAGCGACCGTGAGTCCTGCCATCAGCACTATTTATACATTGACCAGTGTAACAGCCTTTGGCTGTTTAACAACATCAACGCTAAGCGTCGATGTAAGTCCGATTCCGACTATTAATATAAGTGCTTCTTCTTCGTCTATCTGTGCGGGAAGTACAGCGAGTCTCACCGCCAGCGGGGCCTCTACTTATACCTGGTTACCTGGTTCCCTGAATGGCTCATTGATTGCCGTCACACCGACAAGTACCAGCATCTATACCGCCAATGCTACCAGTAGTGTGGGTTGTGCAGGAACCAACACAATTAACATTGCTGTCGTTCCCAATCCAACAATAACGCCGGTGGTGACACCAACAGCGGTTTGTGCTGGAACAAGTGCGACGCTCACTGTTACAGGAGCAACCGATTATACTTGGATGCCAGGTGCATTAACCGGCAGTGCCGTAACCGTAAACCCCGCTCTAACCACGACATATATGGTGACTGGTAGCACTGCAGGTTGTGCAACGACCAGCACAGTTCAGTTACAGATTAATGCATTGCCATCGCTGAGCATTGCAGCAACTAGCACCAACCTTTGTACTGGCGACAGCAGCACGCTGACCGCCGCAGGTGCATTGGCTTACACTTGGTCTCCCGGTTCAGCCACGACTCTCAGTCTTGGCGTGACACCGCCAATTACCTCGAGCTACACCCTGCAGGGCATGAACGCAGCAGGTTGCACCAATACTGCCCAGGTCACGCTGAATGTCAGCACTACACCAACAATAACCGTAGCAGCAAGCAACACGTTGATTTGCGCCGGTGAGGTCGCCACCTTAACACTAAACGGAGCGTTCACATACAGCACAAATCCGGGGGCATTAACAGGAAGCGTTGTTAGTCTCAGTCCACCCAGCACCCAATCATACACGATTACGGGACAAAACGGCTCGTGTCAGTCCAGTGCCGCAATCACCATCAGTGTTAATGCATTACCAGTGCTTACTGCCACAAGTAATCCCGCCCTATTATGTACTGGTAACACCGCGACACTTTCTGCAACAGGAGCTCAAACATACACTTGGTTGCCATCGAGCCTGACTGGCTCCCTGGTCACATTGAATCCAATGACCACGCAAATTTACACAGTCAGTGGCACCAGCTCACTAAACTGTGTGGGAACAGAGACGATTATACAAAACGTGGCCCCAACACCAACACTGAGCATCATCAGCACGAACACCGCAGTCTGTGTAGGCTCTTCTGCGACACTCACAGCGACTGGGGCAGTCAACTATACCTGGCTACCATCCCTTTCTACGGGCAGCGCCCTGGTGGTTAGTCCCCTTGTTCTCAGCTCTTATACTGTCGTGGCCGATAACGGAGGAATATGCACGCAGACTCTAAGTACGAGTATCGGTGTTAATCCGCTCCCTACACTGACACTTAGCAGCACTGCGACAGTCATATGCAGCGGCGCATCGACTACATTAAATGCAGTTGGCGCCTCGTCCTACACCTGGCTCCCTTCAGGCAGCGGCAGCACCAGTGTTGAAAGTCCGACACAAACGACTACCTATACCATAACAGGAGAAGATCTCAACCAGTGTCAAAACACGCAGACCGTTTCCATTCTCGTCAATGCAAATCCAACTCTGATTGCAGTGGCTGTGCCGACAACAATCTGTGACGGAGGGACGGCATCGCTCAGCGCATCAGGTGCCCTTAGTTATACGTGGTTACCGCTCAGTAATTCCGCCAGTTTAGTTGCAGTGACCCCAAGTCTTTCAACAAATTATACGTTGACGGGAACAGATATCAATGGCTGTACTGGCACAAGCACAGTAGATTTGGAAGTCCTTTCGGTTCCGATTCTCAGCCTAAGTGCAATGAATGCTTCCATTTGTGTGGGACAAAGTAACACGCTCACGGCAGACGGTGGCACATCCTACACCTGGCAGCCAGGCTCCGCAACAGGAGTAACTGTTAGTGTGACTCCAACGATTACAACAATCTACACGGTAACGGGTACCAGTACGAATGTTTGTGCAGCCAGTGCAACACTAGCGGTATTTGTCAATCCACTTCCAGCAAACTTAAGTGCCGGGGCAACGGCTACAATCAGTTGTGCAAGCCCAACCGTTGCGCTCCAAGCGGCAAGTACAGATACTAATATTGTCTATTACTGGACAGGTCCAAACGCGTATACAAGTGCGGTACAAAATCCTACAGGAATAACAAGCGCCGGGAATTACACGGTGGTGATGACCGATAGCGTAACAGGGTGTTCAGATTCCCTTGTTGCCACAGTTATAGATGATAACTCCATTCCTTCGCTGAGTGTAACTATTTCACCGAGCATAACCTGTAACGATCCAGCACCAATAATTTTTGCAGCAAATACCACCACTAATCCAGCTTATCAGTGGGCAGGGCCGCAATCCTTCACCAGCGCAGCAGCGAACCCAAGCGTTAGTGTGGCAGGTGTTTATACCGTTGTGCTGACGGACCTAAGCAGTGGCTGTTCGGATACGACGAACATTGTTGTGGGTACCCACACGCGTGTCGTAACGAGTGCTACCATGTCAGCACCAACCTGTTCAGCCGGCTTGAGTAATAACGACGGAAGCATCGGCCTCGTTAATTTTAAACTGAGCGACCGTTTTGCTTTGGTGGCAGGTACGAGTTATACCGGCTCTATAAATTATGCTGGAGCATCTCCAATACCTACAACTGGTGTTGTCACCTCAACTATTGCCAATCCTATTGTCACCGCCTTTTATACCTTGCGGATTTTTGACAGTCTGGGTTGCACAAAAGACAGCACCTTCCTATTTAAAGCTGTGGATTGTGTCTACAGAACCCTTGGAATATCGAAAGCGGTTTCCACCCCGAGTCTAAACACTGACGGTAGTTACCGTGTGACTTACTCGGTGACGGTCCGCAATTACGACCAGACGAATCTTACACAGATTGATGTGAGTGACAACCTCGCTGCCACTTTCCCTCTGCCAACAACTTATACGGTAAGGACTGCTCCGCTGACCTATAGCGGCAGCGGACTCAGCTTGAACAGCAGTTTTGACGGTAAGACTCAGACTAAGCTTTCCACAGCCGCAAGTAGTTCACTGGCTGCAGGCACGGCCCAGAGTTTCTGGTTCTCAGTAGATGTGGCGACACCGCTCTTTTATAAGAACTTTAACAATACAATTATTGGTACAGCACGTAATGGTGTCAATGCCAGTGTCATTGATTCTTCAAACGCCGGCTTTAACACTGCACCGCAATTGAATGCACCAACCACCGTGTCCTTTGTTCCGAATGTCCAGCTGGGACTCACCAGTCAAGCTAGCTACTTGGAAGCAGAGAAAGGTGTGTTTGATATCACCTACACCATCACTGCGTTCAATCTTGGTAATGACACCTTGCGAAACGTAGCGGTGAGTCAAGATTTCAGCAATGTGATTAAAGCACCAGCTGGTTACACGCATCTCGGGGCTCCCTCAGTTTTTGGCGGACTCGTTGCGAACAGCAGCTATGGTAGCAGCAATCCACATTTGCTGGATTCCACTGCGAGTCGTTTAAATCCAGGCGCTTTTGGTAGAATCATTTTCAGTATTCGTGTCGTTCCCGATACCCTTTCGGTGATTGCTACGAATGCCTTTGGCTCCGCTATTCACCGCAGTCTTGCTAATCCAACACTCATCACGAGAGTAAGTGATTTCTCAAATGACGGCCCAGAGCCAGACAGTGACAATAACCTCATCTGTAATGAAACACTGGATAATATGCCAACTGTGATCGTATTGCCAGTGGGAATCGATCTCTTTATACCAGAAGGTTTCTCACCGGATGGCGATGGTATTAATGACGTTTTTGTCATCAAAGGTCTGCCATTGGCTGGAAAGAGCACCCTCACAATCTACAATCGCTGGGGAAATAAAGTCTACAAAGCCGATAATTACTTTGATGCAGAACCATGGGATGCGGTGCCGACTGTGGGCAGCACCCCAGGCAATGGCAAAGTCACGCAGGGCACCTACTACTATGTGCTAGAGATTTATGCAGACACGGTAAGGCGGATAACCGGTTATATCATTGTACAGTACTAAGACTATGAAAAAGATGAAAATGAGAGCCCTCTTAACCAGCCTGCTGTTGCTCCCGGCCGCGTTTTTTGCGCAATACGACGGCCTTTTTACACAATACATGTTCAATGAGGTTTTTATTAATCCCGCATACACCGGAAGCAAGGAGGCCATGAGTGCTACTTTGCTAAACCGTCAGCAGTGGGTGAGCTTCCCGGGGCGCCCGGTAACAACCAGCATGTCACTTCACGGCCCCTTGAAGGAAGGTAAAATGGGCGTCGGCCTTTCTATCCTTAATGAGAAGATTGGTGTGCTCAACCGCAATTTAATATACGGCACCTATGCCTACCGACTAAAGTTGGATGAGAAAAGTACACTTGCGATGGGACTAATGGCAGGCATTGACAATCAGCTGAACAGGCTGGGACAGGTTAAGGCAGGTACAGATGGCTCGCCTGCCGATCCCCAATTTACACAAAACACTCCCAATGTTTTTGCCCCGAACACTGGAGCAGGTGTGTATTATAACAACGAGCAATTTTACGCTGGTGTAAGTGTGCCCCGGTTGATTGACAACGCCGTGCGGTTCAGTCCAAGCGGTGCGACCATTAAAACCACGCGCGTCAGTCCCTCTAAATTCACCTATTATTTCACCGGCGGGTATTTATTTCGCCTGCAGGAGGACTTAAAAATGCGCGCTAATGTGATGATCAAAGCGGTAAAAAATTCCCCTGTGCAATTTGATCTGGGGGCAAATTTTCTAATTCGTGATATGATTTGGGCTGGTATGTCCTACCGCAGTGCATCTGCCATCAGCGCATTACTTGGTGCCCAAGTCAATAAACAGTTTTTTGTGTGTTATTCTTATGATTATAGTACCAGCAAGATTCAGAACTATTCACAAGGATCGCATGAAATTGTGTTAAATTATTTATTTTCATTTTCCGGTAGGAAGGTCGTAACACCGCGCTACTTCTAGTTTTTCGTATGTTAACACATAAACCCTCCACTTATCTGTCTTTTCTAATGGCTTTCGCCATTTTGTTTTCTCCGCGCACCTACTCGCAAGAGGAACAGGATTCCGGCATCAAAAAAAATAAAAATCCCCGGACTGAATACGCTCTTCCCAAGGCCAATCCGCAGGATGAAAATGGCAACAATCCGGTGTCGCATTATTCAACAAAAGCGGATAAACTGTATGCGGACAAATCCTATAAGGCCGCGATCCCCTATTACGAAAAACTACTGAAATTAGATTCTACAAATGAGCAGAACCTAAGTCGCCTCGCAGAATGTTACCGACTGACCAGCGATTTACCGGGACAGGTGAGCGTTTATGGCATGCTCGTGCGCCAGACAAAGGCAACGCCGATTCAAGTACTTTATTATGGACAGGCTTTGATGCAAAATGGAGAAACAGAAGCGGCGAAAATTCAATTTGAAAAGTACGACGGAGATACTCGCGGAAAGAACCTCATTGCTTCTTATTCAAAACAGAAAAGCTATACTCGAAATGCGGATGCCTATGCAGTAAAATATGCCTCGTTTAATTCCCCTTTTAATGACATGTGCGCCGTACGCTATAATTCTGCCATTGTCTTCGCCTCCACCCGGCCCCATGCCAATTGGATTGCACAGCAGCATAGCTGGACTGGGGGAGCGTACACGAATATTTTTTCAACAGAAAAAGACGAAAAAGGACTGGAGAAGACTCCCAGCTTATTCCTCAAGGACCTTGACACGAGATTTAACACGGGTCCAGTCTGTTTCAACACAGAAAAACGTCTCATTTATTACACCATTAATAACGCCTCTCACGATGATCGGGCTAGGAATGGTAATTTTAAACTACGTATTCTAGAAGCAGAACTAGATTTGAAGGGACTCGTCCGGGTTCGCCAACCTTCATTCACTAACAAGGAGTACAATTACGCGCACCCTTCCCTCAGCGCGGACGGCCAGACTCTTTATTTTGCTTCGGACCAGGACGGGGGAATGGGCGGTATGGACATTTACAAGAGCGAAAAAGATGCAACTGGCAACTGGGGCCCAGCATTAAACATGGGTGAATTGATAAATACAGCGGGCACGGAAGTGTTTCCTTTTATCGGACCGGAAGGAAATTTGTTCTTTTCATCCAATGGCCATGATGGTCTGGGAGGATTAGATATTTACGAAGTCAGCATGCGTAATAATAAGCCTATGCGTCTCTACAACATGGGTGAACCAGTGAACAGCCGGTATGATGATTTTGGTATTTTTTTAGAGGCAGACGGAAAATCTGGCTACATAAGTTCAAGCCGTGAAACAGAGGGAAAGACCGATGATATTTTCGAGCTGCAAATCTTAAGGGAAGTCCGCCGCGGAAAAGAGCTTCTCATTCGCACTAAAGATAAAAAAACAGGTACTCCTTTACCAAATACGCGTATCCTTTTTGATAGAGATACAATTTTTACAAATGAAGCGGGAGAATACACAACGATTATCGACGAAGAAGCGGTTGTTAAAATAAAGACACTTAAGGAAGATTGTTTTGAAATCAAAGACACTGTGAGTGCCAAAACCGCGACAGAAGACCAGATTGTTAAAGATCTTTTACTAGAAAATAATCCAAAGGTCTTTCTGCACGCTATCATCACCGATGCAAAGACCGGTCAACCGCTAAATGGTGTGAGTATTCGCATCACGGATATTAACACCGGCAAAGATGTGGACCGCTTTACCACCACACCAAACGGCGATTATATAAAATTCTTGTTTGACGGACGCATTGGCGGTCAGCTATCCTACCTCATAAAACTTGAAAAAAATGGGTACCTGAGTCGATCACTAATTTTTAATCATGTGATTGATAAACCAGGGGAGCTCGACATGAATCGTCTCGTTAACCTGAAACTTGGAAAGGTTGAATTGGGCATGGACCTTGGTAAACTCATTGATCTGCAGCCGATTTATTTTGACGTGGGTAAAGCCAAAATACGTCCTGATGCTGCCGCTCTGCTAGATAAAATTGTAGACGTCATGACCCTTTACCCCAGCATGTTTATTGAACTGGGGTCTCATACGGACTGCCGATCGTCTGCAGAAAGCAATATGAAATTGTCTGCTGCGCGCGCGGCGAGTAGTAGAGATTATATTGTGGCAAAAGGTGTCAACAAACTGCGAATTGTCGCCAAGGGCTATGGTGAAACCCAACTGCTCAATGACTGCGGCTGTGAAGCTACTAAACAAAGCAACTGTCCCGAAGAGCTGCATGCAAAAAACCGTCGTACCGAATTTGTAATTACCCGACTCCAGTAAGTACATGTCCTGGATCGGCTATATCCTGCGTCCTCTCTGGAAAATCTGGTTTGCGCTTTGTTTCTGCATTCCATTTCTTCTTTTGTTTCCCATATTCTACATCGCGCTGGTTTCGAAAAACTTTGGACTAGTGTATCGTCTGAAACGACTGTGGGCGCGTATCATCAGCATTTCCAGCGGCGTCATTCCGATCATCATCTACCGCACTAAAAACCATCACTTACCGCGTCCCTGCGTCATTGTCAGTAATCACACGTCCTATCTGGACATTGTCTTCAGTCCCTTCTACATTGACCACGCAGCTGTATACATGGGTAAATCTGAATTACTAAAAGTGCCGCTTTTGAAATATTTTTTCGTGTACCTCGATATACCCGTCAATCGCAAAAGTGTCACCGATGCACACAAAGCCTTTACTACCGCTGGGCGTCTTTTAGACCAGGGGCTGAGTCAGGTCATTTATCCTGAGGGTACAATTAGCTCAGACGGCACTCTGAAGTCCTTTAAAAACGGGGCGTTCAAGCTCGCCATTGAAAAGCAAGTGCCTGTAGTGCCTGTTGTAAATCTTAATAATTGGCATTTTTTGCAGAACGGCGGTTTCTTCAAAAGTCATGGAAAACCAGGCATCGCGCGCATTGTGGTGGGAGAGCCCATATCCACGACAGGCATGACCGAAAAAAACATGTCGGAACTTAAAGAGAAAGTTCATAATTTTATAAAGGAAGAATTGAGTACCTATTATGGCAAATGAAATAGACATTAAAACAGTGGATGAGATCGCGCACCTGGCGCGACTTGAATTTGCAGCAGAAGGTAAGGCCGGTATTATGACCGATATGAACAGGATGCTGGCATTTGTAGAGAAACTCAATGAGCTGAATACAGACGCAGTTGAACCCTTGATCTACATGACAGATGAGAGAAATGTGCTTCGTGAAGATGAGCCAGAATCAACGGTTTCGCAAAAGGACGCTTTAAAAAATGCTCCTAAAAAAGATAGCGATTACTTCAAGGCACCCAAAGTAATCAGCCAGAATCGCTAAGTTTGCGCGACCATGGCGAAGTTCTAAAACTCCTGTTAGAGAACTGCGTCTAATGACACACCTCTTTTAAAATCGGATGGATCCTGCGGCTTGTTTAGGCACGTGAAAAACGGGCACGGATTTTCCGCAGGAGTGAGGCCACTTGTTTTCGAAAAATAAAAAGAATGGCAAGATAAGGCACCGCCATCAAATAAAGAATCCCTGCATTTAAACCGCGTGCGATAGAACGGGGATTGGACTTCAGAGTACTTTCCGCTGATTGTTTACACATAGCACACTGCGCGGCAAGTTCAGCGGGGAGAAAAAAAGCTAAACAGAAGAGTAAAATTACAGACCAGTAAGCACTGCGTTTCATGACACAAAGGTAGGGAATTTCGTGCGCTAAATAATGATTCCGAACTGATTTCGCTCAATCTGGGATTATTAAATGCCAGCACATCACTACTCCCCCTGAAAATCGGGTTTGCGTTTCGCTAAGAAAGCGCTTACGCCTTCCTTAAAATCGCGTGTGCCGAATGCTTTTCCGAACTCTTCAATCTCCACTTCATAGCCATTTAGACTGTTGTTATAGCCGGCGTTAATCACTTTAATCGCTGTTTTAATAGCAGTCGGACTCTTGGAGGCGATTTTTGCGGTAATTTCAAAACACTTGTTCATCAGTTCTTCCGGAGTTGTGACATAATTGGCCAGCCCCCATTTAAAGGCATCCTGAGCATTAATCATATCCGCCGTGACAATCATTTCAAATGCTTTTCCTTTTCCGATTAATTGGGCCAGGCGTTGCGTACCGCCATAACCGGGAATCAGTCCCAAGCTCACTTCCGGCAATCCCATCTTCGCATTGTCACTGACTACCCGAAGATGACAAGCCATGGCCAGTTCCAGTCCCCCACCCAGCGCAAAACCATTGACCGCTGCAATAATTGGCTTCGTGAAATTTTCAATAAAATTAAAGACTTTAAAATGTCCGCTGGAACTCAGTTGCTTTCCTTCAGACACAGAAAAGTTCGCAAACTCTGCAATATCCGCTCCTGCGATAAAAGCTTTCTGTCCCGAACCCGTGATAATCACCGCCCGAATCTCATTCTGATTTTCTGCTTCAACAAGGGTTTCATGCAATTCCTCGATCGTCTGCTTGTTTAATGCATTCATCTTATCAGGTCTGTTAATAGTGATAACAAGCACGCTGTTAACGATCTCACATTTTATAAATTCTCCGGTAGCCACCATTTCTATTCTTTTAAAACTGGACAAATATAGAGTAATTGGGTTTAAAATAAAGTGAATTTATACACAGGTGGTTTATAACTTATTTTCTAGTTAAACTGAGTAAAATCAAGGTGTGCAAGGGAAAAAGATAAATGAATACAAACTAAGTAATTGGAAATCCAGGACGGTCCCTTCTTCTTCCGCCTAATGGTATATCAGGACCTCAAATGCTCTGCAAGGTGCATCGCCATTGAAAAGCAGGATTGCAAAAGGTAGCCGCCCGTCGGCGCATCGTAATCAAGCATCTCGCCAAGCACATAAGTTCCCGGCAGTTGACGTAGTTCAAAATTTTCATCTACTTCTTCCAACACAATACCGCCAACAGTAGAGATGGCCTCTTCCAGTGGACCTAAACCTCTAATAGGCAATGGCAATGCCTTCAGCCTCTGCATCAGGGCAGGTCCATCGAGATAGGTTTCCTTACTGCACAACTCCTTCAAAAGCCTCATTGCAGTGGTGTCCAGACGCAGCGCGGTCCGCACCTTCTCTGTCCAGCTACCAACCTGAGGGGTTTTATTAAGTTGCGTCAGCAATTCGTCCGCCGTATTATGCGGTTTTAAATCCAGCAAGAGGAAGGCCTCGCCACTTTCCTTCAGTTGGGTGCGAATTAGAGGGCTAAATGCATAACACCCCGACCCTTCAATACCTTGACTATTAAAGACGATTTCACCAATGCGTTTTTCGTCTCCCATTTGCAGCCCTATATTTTTTAGCGGTTTGCCTGCGAGAGCGTCAAGGCTTGTGGAACTCATAGGGCAGATAAACCGGCAATTGCTCGCTTGAAATGGAGCCACCTGAATCCCTCGTTCAGAAAAAAAATGCAACCAGTCCCCCTTACTCCCCGTCACCGGCCAGCTCGCACCACCCAGAGCAAAAACAGTGGTACTAGAGGGCACATGAATAAAGCCCTGCTGATTCTTAAACAATAGATGACCCGCTTCATCAATTCCCTGCCACTGGTGTCTGTAATGCACTTGCACGGAAGGAACTTCCAAATAACTCAGCAATTGCGACAATACACGGGCGGGTTTAATTCCCGCCTCTGGAAAAACCCTAGCGCTGGAGCCCGTAAAGAGAAGGATCTCATGCTGACGGAGCCAGTCCATAAAGTACTGATTATCGAATTTGGTAAAAGCCGCTCTTAAAAATTCAGAAGGCGTGTAGCGCGCCAAAAATTCGACAGCCGGTTCGCTGTGGGTCAAATTAAGTCCACCTTCCCCTGCCACCAAAAATTTTCGCGCGGCTGCGTTTTGCTGATCGTAAACATGCACGGTGCGGCCGCAATCGCGGAGTGCCAGGGCGAGGAACAGGCCTGCAGAACCCATGCCGATAATATGTATACTGTCATCCCGCATTTAAGATTGCAATTTAATGATTTAGCGCTCTGCACTGGCATTGAAATAGTGCCCCGAAAGCTGTAAATTTGCTCTAATCATGCAGTATATCAGGAATTACATTAACGGGCAATTGTCCCAACCCGCATCAAATAACTACCTCGATAATTTTGATCCTTCCGTTGGCAAAGTATACTCGTATATACCAGACAGTGATGAACGGGACGTGGAAGCCGCCTATCAGGCTGCCAGCGCTGCCTTTCCAACTTGGAGCAATCTTTCAAAAGATAAGCGGTCGCACTACCTCCTGAAAATAGCAGACTTGATCGAAAAAAATCTCGATCGTTTGGCTGAAGCGGAAAGTAGGGACAATGGCAAGCCGCTGAAACTTGCAAAAACAGTGGATATTCCACGTGCCGCTGCCAACTTTCATTTTTACGGGACAGCAATTCTGCACTATGCCTCCCATGCTCACAGCATGGAGGGAATGGCGATTAACTACACCCTTCGTCAGCCCGTTGGTGTAGCGGGTTGCATTTCTCCCTGGAATTTGCCCCTTTACCTCTTCAGCTGGAAAATTGCGCCAGCACTGGCAGCAGGCTGTACGGTGGTAGCCAAGCCCTCAGAGATCACGCCCATGACTGCCTTTTTACTTTCTGAAATCTGCATCGAAGCCGGGCTGCCAGCAGGAGTCCTGAATATTGTGCACGGCCTTGGTGCCAAAGTTGGTAATGCCATTGTTTCGCATACGCACATTCCTCTTATTTCGTTTACAGGGGGCACTGTCACTGGTAAGCACATCGCCTCAGTTGCCGCACCCATGTTTAAAAAGCTTTCACTCGAATTAGGTGGGAAAAATCCTAACATCATTTTCGCCGATTGTGACTATGATAAAATGTTGCAAACCACCCTTCAATCCTCTTTTAGTAATCAGGGCCAAATTTGTCTCTGTGGTTCACGCATCTTTATTGAGCGAAGTATTTACAATCGTTTTAAAAATGATTTTGTAAGCCGCACCAAAGCGCTGACAGTCGGTCGGCCAGGTGATGAAAATACAAAGATTGGTGCTGTGGTTTCTGAATCCCATATGCAAAAAGTACTTTCATACATTCAATTAGCGAGAGAAGAAGGCGGCTCTGTCTTATGTGGAGGAAAACGTGTGCTGCTAGGGGGCGAAGAAGCAGATGGTTATTATTTGGAGCCGGCAGTAATTGAAGGGCTGGCCTACACCTGTCGTACCAACCAGGAAGAAATATTTGGACCCGTTGTCACCCTCACCCCCTTCGACACAGAAGAAGAAGCCTTGCTCATGGCAAACAGCACGGTGTATGGACTGGCGAGTATGGTGTGGACTGAAAATCTTAGTCGTGCCCACCGCATCGCAGAAAAAATACACGCCGGTATTGTTTGGATTAATTGCTGGCTGTTACGCGATTTGCGCACACCATTTGGTGGCGTGAAAGCCAGTGGCGTAGGCCGCGAAGGCGGATTTGAAGCGCTTGATTTTTTCACTGAACCAAAAAATGTTTGCATTAAATTGCAGTAAGGCTGGAATGACTTGCCAAACTATTACGACATATTAGGTTTACCTGCGAGCGCCTCTGTGCCAGAGGTCAAGTCCGCCTTCCGTCTGCTAGCAAAACGCTTTCACCCGGATCTCAATCCCGCGGGTAAAGATCAATTTACCATAATTCTAAAAGCGTATGAGGTACTCAGCGATCCACAGCAAAAGTATGTGTACGATTACCGCCTAAGTCAAAACCAAACAACAGCGGCACAAAAGACACGTACAGCAAAAAACACGGAAAGCGGAACAACAGAAAAAAACTGGCGCTTCGATGAACGGGAACTTCGCAGGCGGCAATACTATAATGAACACATCAAAAAATATGAAAAAAAAACTGCCCCACCCGTAAAAGAAAGTGTGGACACGACAACTTATAACGAATTCAAATATATCTTATTTGCAACCCCACTGGCTGTACTTTTATTTGTGGGGATTATGCACTTTGCGAATAACCAGGGCGCGCCTTCAGAAAAATCACCAAGACGGCTGCCCCTCGAAACAGAATTTAAATCGCCCACTAACGCCGTAGCCGAAAGTCCCTTTGCCGACTATTTTGGTGGGGCTTATTATGTGGCAAACAGTCCAGCTACGCTAACTTTACGCAATCTGACGGGAGCTGATGCCGTCATTTGTCTTTTTGACAGCACCCACTTTCTTAGAAGTTTTTTGTTGAAGGATGGCTATTCGGCCACCGTACCTGGTCTTCCCCAGCGACACATTCAATTGCGATACAGCAGCGGCAGAAACTTTGATGAGGCGAAGGAAATTCCCAGCCAGCCCGTGCGGGGTGGTTTCAGCGAAGCCTATGGCACTTATAAAACGCAATCCACTTTTAATCTGGATGCAATTAATCAGTTAACTTTATTGCCCGGCATAAACGATGGATTTGAATCCATCACGCCGGAAGACTTTTTTATAAAACACGATGATCAAAAAAATTGAACACATTGGTATTGCAGTGAAAGATCTTTCCGGAAGCAATGAACTCTTTAAAAAGCTCTTCGGCGACTCGCATTATAAAATTGAAGAAGTAAAAAGTGAAGGGGTCCGCACTTCTTTTTTTATGCTCGGCGAAACAAAAATAGAATTGGTGGCTTCCGAATCGGAAGACAGTGCGATTGCCCGCTTTATTAATAAAAAAGGCGAAGGCATACACCACATTGCTCTCGATGTGGACAATATCGAAGCGGAAATTGAACGGCTAAAAAACGAAGGATTTGAAATGATTAATGCTGCACCTAAGGATGGAGCCGATAATAAACGTATTTGCTTTGTTCACCCAAAAAGCAGCAATGGTGTTTTGATTGAACTGTGTGAAGAAAAGAAATAAACAAAAATATGACTGACATTACAATACATGTGGAAGGACCAGATGGTTCGCAACAGAGTCTTCAGGCACCAACAGATATGGGACTCAGTCTCATGGAGTTTTTAAAAGGGAACGAGTACGACATTCTGGCTACCTGCGGCGGCATGGCTTTATGCGCGACCTGTCACGTTGAAATACTCAGTGGCGCTGAGCAATTACCAGAAATTGGGAATGATGAATATGCCATGCTGGATACGCTTCCAAATATTACCGACACATCCCGCTTGTCCTGCCAACTTCGTCTGACTGATGCGCTAAACAATGTCCGAATCAAAATCATGGGCGACGGGCTTTGAGTAAAAGTTAAGCCAGAAATAAATTCGTCGATTAGTCCTATTAAAAAGGTTTCGGGAGTTTGGCACTCCACCTGCTAATTCATGTAAAAAGGGAAATTTCTGATGCGCTTTTTTTCTAATAAGGGAATAAGGGAGTTTAGAGCATGAATTATCCCTTATTACATTAGTGATGAACGATATTGTTTTCTTCTACCTTATTCCCTTCTCTGGTTAGCCTCTATAATTTGACTCGTTTTTTTGCAGTGCAGTGTGGTTACCCTTTCCAGGAAGTGCCTTTTTTATTAGTCAAAAGGTCGGAGGCGATCCCATACCGTAGTACTAAGACGAATGCCGAAAGCCATGGTCAGGTAGACGGTGAAGCCTGTGAAAAAAAACAGGAGATGAAAAAGGGTCCCGCCTCTGTAGCCACTCCAATAGGTCGCTTCCGAATCCAGAGTAATCAGCTCCGTAGGCAAGATCAACGTCACAAAGAGGGTTAGTAAGAAAACGAATCCGGCTATGGTTTCAAAAGTTCTCAGCGGCCAGTATCGCAGTGGTCGGAGGCGACTAAGGGATTTACCCCAAGAATGAATTAGTAGAAAATTACCATCGCTTGTTTTAACAAAGAGGGAACAGGCCTCGGTTGTATCGACTTTTCCAAAGGCAGCAGGATGTGCCAGCACCTTAAAAGCTTTTAGATCGCGGCGGTAGAGGCTGTTCAGGTCTTTGATTTTAAGAATGGCCTCAAAGGGAAAATCATTCTTAAAGGCTGCACTGTCCAAGAATTTAAGACGATATCGAATAGCCAGGTCTTTTATTTCGTTAAAGGTATACACCAGCTTTTCGGGACAATCTTCGCGATCCATCAGGTCAAAGGAGCGACTGTATTCCCGTAAATTTTTCAGGACATTTTGCTCGGAGAACAAATTCTGCTGCAACAGATCATTCGCCTGTGCAACTAACTGATCTTCGGCCCGTCTTTGTTTTTTCCTGGTCCGCTCCAGTAACCGTTCAATTTCTGCGCCCATACTCGTTCTGATTAATTGACATCATGCTTCTATATCCGTCTCCATTACTTTAACAATCATCTCCCTTACATTGTTTACATCTACCCGCCGGTCCATCCCATCAATGATTTTTTGTGAACCACTCTCAGTCCCAATCCATAAAAGAAAACAACCACTGTCTTTCAGCAGCTGAATCAGCTCCTCCTTTATGCGGTCCCCGCGGGTAATTATTTCGTAAGGTAAGTGCATGCCCTGCTTTTTCACTTCTATGTAAAGGCCCCTCAGGCAGCGATGACAGATCGTAAACACATCGTCTACAAACCAGAGTCGCTCGGCAATGGATTGCCTAGCAGGGATGTTCATTTCGCTCGCAATTTATTCACCCGTTTTTCTATTCTAGCTGATTACGGGAATCTTGTTTGCTTGGTACTGCGCAAAAAATAATCATTGTGCTACAAAGTTTCGTGTTCCCAGTACCTGCCCTTTATCTTGAACCACGGACAAACTGTAAGTCCCTTTTGCAAGTTCACGGATATCTATAAGTGTGGTTGGCTCCGAATAGACTTTGGTTAGAATAACCTTTCCTTCCATGTTTTGAATACGAATGCTGCACTGTGCAAACGGCCTCTGCATTAATTCTACTGTGAGTTGCTGGGAGGCGGGATTCGGAAACACCTTAAGTTCTTGCTTCACCGTGCTGCCGGTTTTTATCCCCAACTCAAAGTTAGAAAGCGATGCAAAGCAATATTCGCCAGCTTTGAGTGTGTCAACAGTGAAGTAACCGGACTTCTGATTAAGAATAGTTTTAGTGAGGGCCGTTTCCCGGCGCCAGTCTGATCCCGCGTTCCTGCGGTAAAATAAAGCAACAGAGTCCCCATTCACCGGCGTCAGTAAAGTGTCCAAATAGCCAAACTCGGTTCCGGTGGATTTGAAACCGTTATAATTAAACTGCGCCTTTGTATGAAATCCAGCTGAAAAAATACCATCCACTTGCCAGAAATGCTGATTGCTGATGCGTGCTCCTGTATTAACCTTGAAAGGCGCAGGCGCTACAAAATGATGCACAATGCGAAGCAGACTGGAATCCGCGCCGGCACTTTGCACCTGCAGACTTACTTTACCAAAAGGAAAATTCTGATAACCACTGCTCTTAATTGTTCTGTATTCGTGTGAACTGGCATCATTTAATACCCCGTCAAAATTAAGTGCAGTGTATACTGGCGTAAAAGGAATACTGACAGTGAAAGCCTGCGAAGCGCCATTCATGATAACACGGCGAACGACGCGGTTCCAAGCCGCATCAAAAAAACTAAGTTCAAGTGGCACATTACTATGAAGTGATCCCGGTCCAAATTTTTTCTGACGAATAAAAAAAGTAGCCGAGGTAGTTACACCAGAAGAATTTAAGCGGAGGGAATCGACAGAAAAATCAGACCATCCCGGTGAAAATACCCAATTACTAAAGAAGTCACTTAAATTCTGTCCCGAAGCAGTTTGTAGTAGATCTCTGAATTCATTACTGTTCATGTTCCCATATGCTTTTTGCTGAAGCACACTTTTGCAAGCAGAAAAGAAGGCTGCATCGCCCATGTATGCGCGTAGGCTATGTGCAATATCCGCGCCTTTCTCGTAAACATGAGAGCCATAGGTTAAATTAGCAGGGACACCAGAAACCGAACGCCAGCCCTCTTTCTTAAACAAATAGTGTAATAAATTTTCGTGATTACGCATGATTCGTTCGTTGGCGCTCTTCTTTCCGTATTGGCATTCATAAAATAAATCCGCGCAATAGGAAGCCATACCTTCATTGATCCACATATCTTCAGGTGTTTCACAGGTCACCAGATTTCCCCACCAATGATGGGATAATTCGTGTGCCATCAGGTACTCATTACTCAGACTGCCAATTGCATTTCTCGGATACGTGATATTTGTGGCATGTTCCATCGCTCCTCCCCCGAAAGGCACCAGACTGTAACCGAATTTGTTCCAGCGGTAGGGGCCGAAAAAATTTTCAAAACAAGAAATGCAATTCTTCAGATTGACAAAGCCACTCTTCATAGCTGCCGTATCGGCCGCAACCCCCACCAGAGTTATCGGTTTGATGCCACTCAGAGTGGGCACTGTCCAGTTAACTTGCGCATAGTTAGCCGCATTTACTTCCGCGAGATAAGTCGGAATTTCCTCATTTAGTTTCCAGTGGCGCACACGTTTGTTATTGATAATTTGATCAGACAGTAATTGACCATTGCAATGCGCCCGGCGGCTAGTATCTGTTGTTATGAGAAATTCATACTGACTCTTTTCGACAAAATTATCAAAGCAGGGGAACCACACCCTTCCGTAGCAATTTGGACGCGCTGCAAAACCGACACCTAGATTGTAAGCATACTGGGCGCCCTGTGTATTGTTAAAATAAAAGCCACCGAAGCCCGATGGGTCGAGCTGTGGTGTTCCCCGATAGTACACGGTAATCAGACTGGTATCCAAGATGTTTTTTGTCGCCTGAAAATTAATGCGCAAAATCGTATCGTTATATACGTAGGAAAGAGCGGCGGTGCCTTCCTTAACCGAATCCACCAACAAACGCAATAAATCGAGGCGAATAAAGTTCCGGTTATTGATCTTAGGAACAAACCGCACCGCGGTGTTGCCGGCAATCTGTGGTAGTTGTGTACTGCCGAGTTCCAGACGAATGGTGTATTTTAAAATATTAAAGGTATCGCTGCGTTTATTTTCAGAATTGTAATACAAAGCTGCCTGAGCACTTTTGCCAAGCTGGCATGGGTTTTGTCCTAGTCCTTTGTAAAACCAAGCACCCAAAAATAAAATGAAAAGTAGTCGGCGTTTTTGCATACTTAAAAATACTAAAAACGTTTGGCATAGAGGCAGGCTCTCCACCAGGATTTTATAAAAAACGTGCAGGCTGCAGATAGTGCTTCACATAATCCGCGACACCATCTTCAAGACTGCTGAAGGGGTGTGGATAGCCGGTAGCGATTAATTTGCGCATATCCGCTTCAGTAAAGTATTGGTAGTTGTCGCGAATATCTGCCGGCGTATCAATAAACTGGATGTCCGCCGGTTTTTCAAGTGCTGTAAAAACCGCGCGCGCCAGGTCAGCGAAACTTCTTGCCTTGCCACTACCCAAATTATAAATGCCGCTGGCGGGATGATGAGTATAAAGGTACCAGATCACTTCGACAACATCTTTTACATACACAAAGTCACGTAACTGCCCTCCATCCGCATAATCGGGCCGGTGCGAACGAAACAGGTTTACTTTACCGTTTTGATTGATCTGATTAAAAGAGTGAAAAATGACAGAAGCCATTCGCTTTTTATGATACTCGTTTGGACCATAGACATTAAAAAATTTAAGCCCTTGCCATTGCGGTGGCTGCTCTGTTTGTGTGAGTGCCCATTTATCAAAATCCTGTTTACTATCCCCATAGGGATTCAAGGGTTTTAGCAAAGGGATGAGTGCTTCATCATCGCTGTAACCGTGTTCACCGAGTCCGTAAGTGGCCGCAGACGATGCATAGATAAAAGGAACACCGGCCTTGCTACAAATTTGCCAGAGTGCCTTTGAGTAATTAAGATTAAGTTCATCGAAAATCCGAGTATCAAATTCTGTTGTATCGGTGCGCGCACCAATATGAATGACCGCGTCTATTTCTGCGCTGTGTTCCCTGAGCCACTGAATGAAATTACTGCGTTCTATTTTCTGGAAGAATTGCTTACCGACCAGGTTTCCTTCCTTCTCCTGTTTAGAAAAATCGTCTACCAGCACTAAGTCCGTTCGGCCCTCGGAATTAAAACGCGCCACAACACAGGAGGCAATAAATCCAGCTGCTCCGGTGATTACAGTCTTTTTTGTCATACTGAAACAAAATTAATCATTTTTAAAAGAGAATTTTGTATATCCATAAAAATCCAAGACATTCGGAGCATGGAAGTAAAAAGGACATTTGATATCCTGGAGCGGCTAAAAACAATTGCGCCTAAATCGGATATTCTCAATGCAAAAGAAAACAAAAAGTGGGTCAGCTACAGTCTAGAAGATTTTATCACCCATACCAATCTTGTTGCCTCAGCCTTGCTTCAGCTTGGCTTAAAACCTGGAGACAACATCGCCCTTATGGCGGGCAATATGCCGAGCTGGAATTTTGTCGATTACGGAAGCCAGCAAGTGGCAATGCCGACCTGTCCAATTTACCCGACCATCAACAATGATGATCTCAAGTACATTCTCAATCACTGTGAAGCAAAGATTATTTTTATTTCGGACCGTGCGGTATATGCCAAACTGGTTGCTTTGCAAAATGACTTACCCTTTTTAAAGTACGTTTTTAGCTTTGCTCCTGTGGACGGTGTTAAACCGTTTACCGAATTTCTAGAACTCGGTCGCGCGCATTACGATCAGCAGCGGATTGATTCTATTAAAGACGGCATTTCAGAAGATCACCTCTTAACTATTTTATATACCTCGGGAACCACTGGTAAGCCCAAGGGGGTGATGATTTCCCATAAAAACCTAATGAGCAATGTCATGATCACCCGCGACATTGCGCCTTTCCAGAGCAGCTGGCGAGCGCTCAGTTTTTTGCCTCTTAATCATGTTTACGAACGGTTCGTAAACACGCTTTATCTTTACCACGGGCTCAGTATTTATTATGCAGAGAGTTTTGAGACGATTGGGGACAATTGCCGGGAGATTCACCCCGAAGTTTTTGTAGCGGTGCCGCGCGTATTGGAGCGTGTTCTGGAACGCATTAGTTCTGCAGGTGAAAAACTTGGAGGGTTTAAGAAAAGAATCTTCGACTGGAGCATGTCCCTAGCGGAGCGTTATGAACTATACGGCAACTCGCCTTGGTATGAACTTCAACGTAAGCTGGCGGACAGACTTGTGTACAAGAAATGGCGCGATGCGATCGGCGGCAAGATTACAGCCATTGTCAGCGGAGGTGCGGCTTTAAATCCACGCCTCGAACGTATTTTTTATTGTGCGGGTCTAAATCTCCTGCAGGGTTATGGCCTGACTGAAACCTGTGTGGTTGTATCGGTCAATCGTTTTGAGCGTGACCGCCGTATGTTTGGCACCGTTGGTATTCCCGTGGAAAACAGTTCTGTGCGAATTGCTGAGGAAGACGGGGAGATTCTGATGAAAGGTCCAAGTCTGATGTTAGGGTATTATAAGGATCCGGAAGCAACCCGCGAAGTCATCGATTCAGAAGGCTGGTTTCATACTGGTGATATCGGAAAAATAATTGACGGTAAATTCCTGAAGATCACCGACCGCAAAAAAGAGATTTTTAAAAACAGCGGGGGTAAATATATTTCGCCCATGGCGATCGAAAATAAACTCAAGGAGTGCAGATATATTGAACAATGCATGGTGGTAGGCGAAGGCCAGAAATTTGTGAGCGCCATCATCATTCCGTCCTTGTCGGCGTTTAAAGAATATTGTGAGCAGCGACAGGTGGAGTGGAAAGACCGCGAACAAATGTTGACACACGATGATTTGAAACGCCTAATTGCCGATCATGTAAAAAAAATGAACACCACGCTTGCTGCTTTTGAACAGGTAAAACGCTACCAGCTCATTAATGCCAACTGGGGAGTGGAGACAGGAGAAATTACACCAAAGTTGAGTCTGAGAAGAAAGGTCATTGTCTCCCAAAACAAAGAGGTAATTCAGAAAATTTTCGGCGCAGATTAATCTGTAAAGATGGTAGTGCCTTCCGAACAGTTGGCACAAATGTCAATTTCTTTCCGGCTAATGAGGACTGCCTGCCGAAAACTTTGATATTCGGGCGAATGCCAGGCCTCCTGAAAAGACTGTGTGCGTAAATCCCCTACCTGATGACTAGCATCTTTATCAAAACAGCAGGGGACCATGCGGCCGTCCCAAGTAATCACGCAGCTTTGCCACATTCTCCAGCACTGATTCAGTAATTTATTTTTTAGTTGGTATTTTCCCGCGGCGTTCTTAAAATAACGGGCATACTTGCCGGTCTCAGGAATCAGATCGTTGCCTTTTTCATAATCATAGACCTGCGCAGTTTTAATAGCTACCTCATCCACGCCCATTTCTTTGGCCATCTTTTTTATCTCGTCAATCTGGTTTTCATTGTGACGAAAAACAACAAACTGCCAAACCACATGTGGAACGCGACTCCGCATTCTTTTTTTTTGCTTGATGATTTCTTTTGTTCCGGCAAGAACCTTTTCAAAATCGCCGCCGATCCGGTAACGCGCATAACTCTCCTGATTACTGCCATCAATTGAAATAATGAGCTTATCCAATCCGCTATCTACCGTCTGAATCGCATTTTCGGTAGAAAGATAATGTGCATTGGTACTAGTAATTGTAAAAATATTTCTCTTTGCCGCTTTCTTCACTAAATCGGTAAAAGCGGGATTCAAGTAAGGTTCTCCCTGAAAATAAAATGTCAGACTGTGCAATTGTCTGCCTGTTTGCTGAAGGACCGATTCAAAAAAAAGAGGGTCTAGCATGCCGGTTGGCCGGGTGAATTTTCTCAAACCACTGGGACACTCGGGGCACCGTAGATTACAACTGGTAGTGGGTTCAATACTTGCGAAAGCCGGTCCCGCCATCACAACAGGCCGTTTCAGCCAGCGGGAAAGATAAAAACTCAGGGCCAGCAGAAATAGATTCCAGAGCCGAACCGGACTCATCTTTGAAAGGATATTGAAGTAATAATATAACACCTTTATAAAGATACAAGGAAAAGACCTTACTGCGTCTACTTTATAATTTGTTTACTTTTGCAGGACGTCATGAAAAAACTGATCTCCATAGCAGTCCCTTCCCTCCTCCTGATTTTCTGCCGCTGCGCGCAGGTGGTCAGTCTCTCGGGAGGTCAGCCGGACCGCGCTGCACCTGTTTTACTGACAGCTAGTCCACCCTTGAGTGCGAACAGTTTTAGTTCGGAAACAATTGTTCTGGAATTCGATGAATACATACAGTTGCTGGATCCAACCAATGAAGTCCTGATTTCACCCCTACTTGCTGAATTTCCCGAAATGATCGTTCAAGGGAAAAAATTACTGATCCGGCTTAAGAAAGAAAACCTGAAACCAAACACCACCTACCGTATTGCCTTTGGCAATGCGATTGGGGATATGAATGAGCGTAACCTACTCAAAAACTTTGAGTACATCTTTTCCACCGGACTTACAATTGATACACTGCGAGTAAAGGGACAAATTACCCAGGCAGAAGATAACACAGCCGCTATCGATATGCTAGCCTGCTTATACAACTACCAGTCAGGCTATGATAGTTTGCCTTACAAAGAGCTCCCATTATATATATGCAAGGCCGACCGCCATGGGGACTTCGAATTTACAAATCTGCCAAAAGGAAAGTATGAATTGATGGTGATTGGCGACAAAAATCACAATCTGCTGTATGATATCGAAAAAGAAAGCATTGGTTTTAGTGGACAAGCCTTACAGTTGGCAGCCGATACCATGCTTACTTTGAAAGCATTTAAAGAATCGCCTGCAAAAACATTTATCGTCAAGTCCTTCTCTCCCGACTATGGCAGTGCGTTTGTCATCTTGAATCAGCGGAGCAGCTGGTCAATAAAAGCACTGAATTTAAATCAGACAAAAGATATACTTCTGCCGAAGCTAAACGCAAAGACAGATAGCCTGAAGATTTATTACCGGAATATAAAGGATACGCTTGCACTCGTATCGATTTCTGAAAGCGGACAAGTCGACACTCTATATATAAGAGTGCCCCCATACAGAAAAAACTCACTGAGCGCAGCACAGATTCGTTTACCTGAACTTCCACCCACCATCAAAGACAAAGCGGTACTTCAATTCAACCGATGGATGGATACCAACACCGTCGTTCTGCCGGCACTGCGCTTATTAAATAGGGTAGACAGCAGTGTCAAAATAATGGCAGTGACGGGACACTGGCAGAGTGTGGACAAATTTGAAATTCACAATCCCCTTTCTGCAGCTACAAATTATACACTCGAAGCAGACAGCGGTGCATTTGCCGATCAGATGCGGACAAGGAGTGTAGCATTTAATCTGGTCTATAAGACCAAATCGGTATTAGATTTTGGTAAACTGAAGCTAAAAATCAAATTTAAAACCAAACAATCTTACTTAGTGGAAGTCCTTAATGAACGGCAGCAGATTGTAGAAAGTAGACGAATTGCACTTTCGCTATCAGGCAGTAATGCTACAACACTTGAATTTCCAATGCTTCCGCCAGGTACCTTTCAGGTAAGAATTGTGTATGATGACAATCAAAATGGTAAGTGGGACAGTGGCAATTTACTGAAGCGGATACAAGCGGAAAAAATTTCAATTCTGCCAAAACAAGTCAAAGTGATACCCGATTGGGAACTTGAAGAAGAAATAATTGAAAAATAATTTCAGACCAGGAAAGTGCTCTTTTTGAAATTAATGCGGCAACGAAAATGAAAATCGTTTTAATGAAAAAATACATTGCCCCGAAACAGCTGTAAAATCAATGCTTACAGCCCGACAAAAAAAATCAGCGCAAATCTCTCTGCAAAATTGAACACGAACTATCAGTATATGTTTTCACTATTAACAATTTCAACATTTTAGTGTTGAAAAAATAGCGCCCTAATAATTAGATAACTCTGATTAATTTATTTACTTCGTATCAACAAATCTCAAAAACAGAGAAACCATGGCAAAAAAAGCAGCTAAAAAAGCAACAAAGAAAGCAGCTCCTAAGAAGGCAGCTAAAAAAGCAACAAAAAAAGCAGCGCCTAAAAAGGCCGCTAAAAAAGCAGCTCCTAAAAAAGCTGCTAAGAAAGCTGCTAAGAAGAAGTAATAAAAAAACCCGCAGTCGCGGGGATTTTTATGAAAGAATTAAGCCCTGTCACTGTGACGGGGCTTTTTGTTTGATTGCATCTCACCGCTTTACCAGGTTTCTACTTTATTATCTTTACCTAAAAACCACTTTGATGCCGATTGATTTCAAAACCCACTGCAGGCCTTCACACCTCTAGCACAACTACTCGTTTATGCGCCTGAATTTCACTTCTTTCTCAATAAAAAATTAAAAACGCAGAGTACAACATCTAGGATCGGAAAAGAGGCGAGGTAGAGCCATTTCAAAAAGAAGGGGTTCAAAAAATGCTTGATGCCTGCCAGCGAACTGCGGCTGAAAAATAAAGAAAGTGAAAGAACAGGGCCGCCGCTGTTCAAAGTAGCTATTAACAATTTCCTGAATTATCAACAGAGACCGTATACTGCGCAGTTTTTTATAATATTTGCTTTATTCAAAAACAGAAGATATGTCAGAAGACCTTGATAAAAATGACAGAGGGGATTTGTTCTCAAAATCAGTAAGAGCTGGTAAAAGGACCTACTTTTTCGATGTGAAAAGTACACGTCTTAACGATTACTATCTCACGATTACCGAAAGCAAGAAAAGATTTGGTACGGATGGCAAATTCACTTACGAGAAACACAAGATCTTTCTTTATAAAGAAGATTTTGAAAAGTTCATGGAAGGTCTTCACGAAGCCATCGATCATATCCGCGAGAATGCGCCAATAGTGGAGAGCGGTGATTTCGACTCTGCGGAAAGAACAGAGACCGACATCAGTTTTGAAGATCTCGGGTAATACATTACAATGATAAAGGCGGTCTTTCACCGCCTTTTTTTTAGCCGTCAATATGCCTAACTTCGTGCATGCCAATTCTAGTAATTGATAATTACGACAGTTTTACCTACAACTTGGTGCACCTGATTGGTAAATGCACGGAGGAAAGCGTGATTGTGCAAAAAAATGATGAGGTCGATTCCGACTCCGTTCCGCAATTCAGAAAACTGCTGTTAAGTCCCGGTCCCGGTTTACCTTCTGAAGCAGGTGCCATGCCAGAAATTCTACGCCGGCATCATTCCAGTATCTCTATCCTCGGTATTTGTCTGGGCTGGCAAGCAATAGCGGAATGCTTTGATACACCCTTGATTAACTTACCGGATGTCTGCCACGGCATCGCAACCCCCGTGCAATTAATAAAAGAAGACTGGCTTTTCCGCGATTGCCCTCCGAGCTTTCAGGTGGGACGCTATCACTCTTGGGCAGTGGATGCTGAGCACTTATCACCCGAATTAGAAATAACCGCCCTTGATGACCAAAGAACGGTAATGGCAGGAAGGCATCGCCACCTCGACATTCGCGGCCTTCAGTTTCATCCCGAATCCATCTTGTCTGAATACGGTGAAACAATCATCCGAAACTGGCTCAACCATTAACTCCTTATCATACGAATGAAACCTATTTCCGCGGGATCTTACTCGATTTATTTTGAAAATAAAAAGTTCAGCGCACTGAATCGTTTCCTCAAACAAAAAAAATTCAGCCACTACTTTATCTTGTGTGATGAAAACACCATTCAAAACTGTGTTCCTCAGCTCATCTCAGCCGTGCCTGCGCTCGCAAAGGCACATCTCATTGAAACAGAATCGGGCGAAGCTGCTAAATCACTCGAGATTGCCGTCCATATCTGGAATTGCCTGCTGGAAGAACAAGCAGATCGTGAAAGTGTTTTAATCCATGTCGGTGGCGGCGTCATTTGCGATCTGGGGGGATTTTGTGCTTCTGTTTTTAAGCGGGGCATTCCTTTTATCCACCTGCCGACCACCGTGCTGGCAATGGCCGATGCAAGTATCGGCACCAAGACCGCTATTGATTTTGAAGGAATAAAAAATACAATTGGAACCTTCGCCGCACCAGAGGCTGTTTTTATTGCGCCGCACTTCCTCCATACTTTGCCGCAACGCCACCTCCTCAATGGCTTGGCCGAAATATACAAAATCGCACTCGTGGCCGATCGTCGTTTCTGGTCGCGACTTCAGGGCCTGCAGATGAACGAACTCATTTACCAAAGTGTTCTACTCAAAACCAAAATTGTAAAGCGCGATCCACTGGAAAAGAATTTACGCAAGGTGCTCAATTTTGGACACAGTATCGGACATGCCCTCGAAGCCTTCTTACTGGCTGAGCAACTGGACATTCTTCATGGGGAAGCAGTTGTTGCTGGCATGATCATGGAGACGCATGTTGCTTGGCAGAAAAAACTAATCCCCGCTTCATTGCGCGATGAAATTGTTTTTGTTTTAAGTAGCTGGTTCGATTTGCCGGCTTTCGGTTTTGACTTTCAACAACTAGAACCTTTTCTACGCCACGATAAAAAAAATAAAAATGGTGAACTGAAACTGGCTTTACTGCGGGGTGCTGGCCAAGGTGTGCCGGCGAGCACCTGCACACCGACGCAGATAAAGAAAGCAATTGCATTTTATAAAAACTGCCTTGATGCTTAGTCTGAATGCTGCAACTATTATAAAGGGATCGGTCCTCCTGCCAGTTTCAAAAAGTCTGGCGAACAGACAATTGATTCTGCAGGCCGCACAGGGCCTTCCATTGTCACCTGCTCAGCACGACGAGCCCGAGGATGTGCAAATCATGCGGCAGGCACTTCAATTAGCGGCAGAAAAAACGACGGCTGAAATTAATGTCGGTCCCGCCGGCACAGCGATGCGTTTTCTTTGCGCCTATCTTTCTACAAAAAAAGGAGAATGGCAGTTGAACGGATCCGAAAGGATGCAACATCGGCCGATTGCGTTACTAGTAGAAGCACTAAGGACCATCGGGGCAGATATCCGATACCTCAACCAGGAAGGCTTTCCTCCTTTGTTGATAAAGGGAAAAAAACTAGTGTCACAAAACTTACAAATCTCTTCAGATTTTAGCTCACAATATATTTCTGCTTTATTACTGATGGCCCCGTTTATTGATAAAGGTCTTGAGCTCGAACTAACAGGGACACCTGTCTCTGAACCCTATATAAAGATGAGTTTGGAGATGCTTCGTCAGGCAGGGGCAATGATCACAACATCGGGAACGCGTATAAAAGTAGAGGAAGGACTGCAAGCTTCGCCAGAGCCTCCAACGACAGAGGCAGACTGGACTGCCGCCTCTTATTACTTTTCCATTTGCGCTCTTTCTGCCGGTAGTGAAATTTTTTTAAAAGGTCTCCGTAAAAATAGTCTGCAGGGCGACGCCATTCTTCCCGATATTTTCTCTCAACTTGGCGTCACTGCGCAATTTACCGCTGATGGTCTATTCATACGCCATATCGGAAACCCTGTCGCTCATTTTACCTACAATTGTATCGACTGTCCTGATCTGGCGCAGACACTTGCGCTTACCTGCGCGGGCTTGGGAATATCTGCACGTCTTACAGGACTTTCCACCTTGCGGATAAAAGAGACTGACCGGCTCCTCGCAATTGACAAAGAACTCAGTAAGTGTGGCCTCAGGGTAAGGCGCGGACCCGATTTTTTAGAAATGGATGCGCAAAGCGCACTGGTTTTTCCACAGGCGATTGAGACGTATTCAGATCACCGCATGGCCATGGCCTTTGCGCCGCTCAGCATCGTACTTCCCGGCCTTTTGATAAAAGACGAACAGGTTGTCGGTAAATCGTATCCCGCTTTTTGGGAACATTTGATATCGCTTGGTTTTAATGTAAATTTGCAGCCACACTAATGGCTTTTTTTGCAGCAAATAAACAGGGACATGAAACAGGGGAAATGTCTTTTCTCCAGCATCTTGAAGAATTAAGGTGGCATCTTTTCAGAAGTGCGCTGGTCATCGTGGTGCTGGCAGTTCTTGCGTTTGTCTTCAATGATTTCCTATTTGACGTGGTCATCTTTGGTCCACTTCAACCAGACTTTATTTCCTACCGGGCCCTCTGCAGCCTCGGTCATCGCATTGGCGCAGGCGATGCGATGTGTCTTGTAGTGAAAGCACAGCACTTGCAAACCCTTAGTGCATCGGAACAGTTTTTTAATCACATGTGGATTGCCATCATCAGTGGACTCATTATCGGTTTCCCTTTTCTCCTCTGGGAACTTTGGAAGTTTATTCGTCCCGCTTTAAAAAATCAGGAAGTGGGGCCTGTAAAACTTTTCGCCCTGATCGCCTCCCTACTTTTTCTGATTGGCATCTCCTTCGGCTACTTCCTGCTCTTCCCCATGAGCTATAATTTTCTAATCAATTATCAGGTTTCTTCCAGCGGTATTGTGCAGACGCAGAATACCTTTGATGATTATGTTTCGCTCATCAGCACGATGACACTCGTTTCAGGAATTATTTTTGAAATGCCAATTCTGGTCTATTTTCTGACCCGCTTAAGTATCCTCTCACCCACCTTCATGCGCAAATACCGGAAACATGCTGTTATTATTATTTTGATTGCAGCCGCTGTCATTACGCCAAGTCCCGATGTCACCTCGCAGATGATTGTCGCCGTGCCCATGTACATTTTATACGAACTAAGTGTCTTTGTGAGTGCCGGCGTGGTGCGTCGCCAAGCAAAATCAAAACTATGAGTGAATTAGTCAATGAATTCAATGCCTATCGTTCGAAAATGAACGAGGTGATTCTGGGAAAAGAAAACCTGGTGATGAAACGCCTTTTTAATCTTGATACTCAAACTTATTCAGAAGGTGCTCTGCCGGTAAAAACCAAAGAGATGCTCGGCCTTGTCGCCAGCATGGTCTTGCGTTGCGATGACTGCATTAAATACCATTTAGAGAAATGCCATGCAGAAGCTTGCACAACAGAAGAGATTTATGAAATTTTTGCTGTGGCAAATATTGTGGGTGGCACCATTGTCATTCCCCATACTCGCCGTGCGGCTGAATTCTGGGAAGAACTGAGCAAGTAAAAATTAATCCAAGTCCCAAACACTTGGTCTTTTTTTCTTGTAATAGGGCTTAAAATAATTTTTATGCTCTAGAATAAAAGCCATGATAAAATAAATGATGACAGGGCTTCCGAAAGTAAAAAAGGACAGGTAGATAAAATACATGCGGACCGTCGTCGAGCGGATGCCGAGTTTCTTGCCCCACCAGGCACAAACACCAAAGGCGCGATGCTCAAACCACTGTATGATCCCTTTTACCATCACACAAAGATAGCGACAATCAACGTTCAGGCACAAATTTTTTCCGTTTTCAGAATGGCGGTGGCCAGACCGCAGCGCAGGCAGGCTTTTTCATGACAATAGCGCTCGTGTAACTGAATTAAACCCTGAGAATGTGCAGCCGTTTTAATCTGAGTGCTTTTCGACGCATAGGGCCTTGTCTTTGCATTGTCCTCGGCTTTGCAAACCTGAAGTAACTCCAAAGCATAACTTAGATATGCTCCTTTACCAAACCGTTTTCCATAATAAAAAAGAAAAGGCGCGAAACTGTTAATCATGAGGTTTTCGCGCGAGGGCCGGCCCAGAAATAATATCTTTTCCGATTCCCTGCCATCCGCCCGGTAATGGTTTCTCCAATAACCTTCTGGCTGAATGCTCAACACCTGGTCGATTTCAGCATAAGTTGTATAAAGCTGCGGGGCCATGAAGAAGCGGGACTGTCGGTGAATGAGTTGACACAATTGCGCGAGACGAACCAAAGGGAAATTTGCAGGCCGCATGCGGGATGTTTTGAATAGCTCTTTTTTCAAAGGCACCAGATTGTATTTTCGGGACAGGAAAGTGAATTCATTTTGAAGATCGCGCAGGTAGCCCGCTTCGAAATACTCATCCAAAAAACCTGCACAACCCATCACCAGCGCTTCCAACTGAAACAGCTGATCGGCATGTTTTAATAGTAATTGAATGGGCAGATGCCGAGCCAGTAATTCAAAGGGCAGGGCATTGGTGCTAAAACCTAGATTGCGGAGAAAAAGGGTATAAAATGTTTGTGTCAGGTCCTGACCGAAACTGTCTGCAAAACTTCGAATACGATCCAATCTGGACGCTAGACGCTCATGGGTCATTTGATCCAGCCACTTTGTAAACAGAGCATCCGGCACTGCCTCCAACTGTGAAGCACAGGGCAAACTTGAAAAGCCGGCCATCATTGACTTATAGCGTTCAAATGTGCGGACGTCAATCCAATTTTTTAATTCTAACACCTCAACCTGGTGCAGGGTGTTTTGCGGAATTTCCCGATCGTGCTCATACACCACATGCAAAATCAGGCGGTCGTAGGCGGGGTCGGACTGATGCTGATGCTTCAACCAGTCACTGCTTTTTTTATGTATTTCAATATTTCCAACAAGGGTAGTGGAACCAATTAAGATTTTTCCATTACTAAAATCCGGACCTGAATGCCTGTTTAATTCCCCCGGCTCCAGCACTCGGATGGCCGCACCACTGCAGGAAATAAGGGTCTCCGGTTTTAGCAAGCGGTGCTGCCAGATAAAGTGTAGCAGTTCTTCATTAAATTCAGGCATATCCCTTGAGCTTGTAAATGAGGTATCCAACCCATTCATGCAGCAAGAGATCTGTTCCCAGCAGAGCGCTGGCATTGGGTATGAACAGGTGATCGGGCGTTAAACGTCTGACGCCACTCGATCGGTTGGTGACATACGGAAAGATATTCGAGTAGCCTGCCTTTTCGAAAATGGCCATACTACGACGCATATGAAACCCACTGGTGACCAACAAAAAAGGACCATGGAGCTGCAAACTATCTACCAACTTTTTAGTAAAAATCGCATTCTCAAGCGTATTACGACTCTCGGATTCAATGATCAATGCAGAGTCGGGCACCTGAATCTCGCGGAGGTATTTATGGACATACCTGCCCTCTTTTTTTTCAGGAAACTCTACGCTGCCTGATCCGCCAGTAAATATTATTTTATTGAGCCGTCCCCTGTGATACAGTCGAAGCGTTTGCAATAGCCTATCAGCACCAGCACCAAAATTTATTTTTTGCAGACGAAGGTCCACCTCGCCTATCCCTCCGAGCACGATAGCGGCCTCATAGCGGCCAGACTGCAGGTCCCAGTCCGGCGTCACCGGCTCCCATGCACGAAAAGCTTCATCTACCAGAAAAGCATTGGAGCACAGGTAGAGCAGCAGGGCAGCAGACCAGCGTAAACGTTTTGCGCGGCGCTCAGAGGCCGTGAAAAAAGAATAGATCAGCAAGGTCAACACCCAAACTAGGGGCGAGATTAGAAAAGCAAGAATTTTTGATAACCAGAAAAACATCAAAACGAAAGTAAGAAAACCCTCTCGGGAGATGTTAACAAGAAGTTAACCGCTCACTGCATCGGGTATGCCAAGAATAGCGCGCAATAAAATTTTGATTCGAAGTCATGCGGGATGCCCAGATGATCCTTTTTGGGATCAACTAGCAGCGCCCCTTCCCACGTCGTCGCAGCACTTAAATGAACGCATTTATTCTGCCATTTTTCCCCCCTTCAGGGCTTACAAACAATATTTCTTACCTTTATGGCTTAAGACATTTATGCAAAAAATATTGATTGCTAACCGCGGCGAAATTGCTTTAAGAATTATGCGTTCTGCGCGTGAAATGGGTATAAAAACTGTAGCAGTGTATTCGGAAGCCGACCGTAATGCGCTCTTTGTAAGGTATGCGGATGAAGCCGTTTGCATCGGACCACCTCCAAGTGCGCAGTCTTACCTTCAGGGTGACAAAATTATTGAAGTGTGCAAAACATTGAACGTAGACGGCATCCATCCGGGCTATGGTTTTCTAAGTGAAAACGCTGACTTTGCAAGAAAAGTGCGGGAAGCGGGAATAATATTTATCGGTCCGAGTCCTGAAAGCATGGACCTCATGGGAGACAAACTCTCTGCAAAAGCGACCGCTAAAAAATACAAGGTACCCATGATTCCCGGCTCGGAAGGTGCAATCAGTGATTTGAATCAAGCCATTCGTGTTGCTAAAGAAGTAGGTTTTCCTCTTCTTATCAAAGCAAGCGCCGGTGGTGGTGGTAAAGGCATGCGACTGGTAGAACGGGAAGAAGAGATTGAAGAGCAAATGAAACTCGCTGTGAGTGAAGCAATTTCTGCTTTTGGAAATGGAGCGGTTTTTATCGAACGTTATGCCACGGGCCCGCGTCACATCGAAATACAATTGCTTGCAGATAATCACGGCAACTGTGTTTACTTATTTGAACGGGAATGCAGCATTCAACGTCGTCACCAAAAACTAATTGAGGAAGCGCCCAGCAGCGTTCTAAGTCCTGAACTTCGTGAACGAATGGGCAAATGTGCTGTTGATGTTGCCAAAGCCTGTAATTACAGTGGTGCTGGGACGGTGGAGTTTCTGGTGGATGATCAGCTCAACTTTTATTTCCTAGAAATGAATACCCGACTGCAGGTGGAACATCCCGTTTCGGAAATGATAACGGGACTCGACCTCGTGAAGGAACAAATTAAAGTGGCAAGAAATGAAAAATTAAGTTTTACCCAAGAGGATTTGAAAATCAATGGCCACGCGATTGAAGTGCGTGTTTGTGCAGAAGACCCGATGAATAACTTTTTGCCAGATATTGGTAAATTAACAGTTTATAAAACACCTGCTGGTCCCGGTGTCCGCGTGGACGACAGCTTTGAAGAAGGCATGGAGATTCCTATTTTTTATGATCCCATGATTTCGAAGCTAGTGGTGCATGGTAAAGACCGGACAGAAGCGATTGCAAAAATGATTCGTGCGATTGACGATTACAAGATTGTTGGGGTGGAGACCACACTTGAATTTTGTAAATTCGTTTTAAAGCATGAGGCCTTTGTCACTGGTCAATTTGATACCGGATTTATTGGCCGTTATTTTAAACCGGAAATGCTGCAGCAGCCTGATGCTGAGCTGGAGCTGGTGGCAGCGATGGCAGGAGCCCTGATTTTTGACCAAACTGCAGCGCATACATTATCTGGCGCCAACGCGCCTGTTAAACAAAGTAAATGGAAAAGCCAGCGTCTATCCTAGCACGAAACTTGCAGGTTACTTCCTGCAATAATGCGCATTAAAAGGAAATGACAGGTCAATGCATACGAACCCGAATCGTTCAGATCATTTTCCTGCTGCCTATGACTGTGCTCAGAGCGCAGGAACTTCCTGTACCTGAAAGTCCAGCTGCGGGCGGCATACGAACCCGGGCAGAAATTGTGAACGGCGACACCATCCCACTTATTCAGCTCAACACAGTAAATATTTATGCACAGTATCAATATAAAACACCGCGGCAAAGAGAAGAGTGGACGCGGATAAAGTACAATGTCCGCAAGGTCTATCCCTACGCCATTATTGCCGCTGCTAAATTGAAGGAGTATGATTTGGCTCTTTCGAAGATTGAAAACAAAAACCTCCGAAAAGCCTTTATAAAGGCTTGTGAAAAGGACTTACGGGATCAGTTTGAAGAAGATTTAAAAGGCTTGACCGTTTCGCAAGGCCGGGCGCTCATGAAACTCATCGACCGTGAAACAGGCCGCACAACCTACGAGCTAGTCAAAGAATTGCGAGGCGGCTTTCAGGCAGCCATGTGGCAAGCCGTGGCCTCGCTGTTTGGCAACAGCATGAAGGTGAATTATGATGCTGAACATGAAGATTTGCTCATTGAACGCGCAGTGAAACTGGTTGAAGCCGGTCAGTTTTAAAAATCTAAATTTTTAGTAATTTAACGGCATGAATAAAGTCTTTGCTATAACGCTTTGTTGCGTCCTTTCACTGGCCGTTACGGCTCAGGTTAAAAAACCTGTTCCCTCCAAAACACCAACAGCTGAAGGCGCATCCAATGCCTTAGCAGCCGACACCTCTCAGCCTAAAGAACTTGAGCCCGCAATTCCAAAGGAATTTGCTGTCTATACAAAACGCTATAAAATCATCAAACCTGCCCTGCGCCTTTGTATTAATCTACCGGGTGGTGACAGCACCTTAAATTACTGCATGGTTGATTCGCTCGTGCGCGACCCGGAAAACTACAAAGTACTTTTTCAGCACAAAGATGCAGATAGCACCTTTGCACTCATCTATGTTTCTGCCTTCACCAAAGATCCAGAACGCCCGGAATGTGTCGCAGGACGGGAGACCAAACTTTACTTTATTCGCTGGAACACCACCACGAACAAGGCCATTGTGAAACAACGTTATATTGAATCCTGCTACCGCACCATCACCCGACTTTCGGACGAAAATTTAATGGAGTACGATGGTACTCGCCCAATCACCATCAGCTACAACAAAGGAGCCTCCTTTATTGATCTGACCTTTGATCCCGCCAATTACAAAGCCGGCATCCAAAGTAATAAAGAAGCAGAAAAATAACACCTCCCTGGTTTTCAACTCTCAGAAATAATAGGCATATTGAAGCAGCTTGAATAAAGGACTTAAAATACTGCTGCTGCCTTTAGCCTTTCTTTATGGCCTGATTACACTCATTCGTAACCGGCTGTTTGACTGGAAAATTTTGTCTCAAAAAGAATTCGACATCCCTACAATTGGTGTTGGCAATCTTTCCGTTGGAGGCGCCGGTAAAACCCCGCTGGTAGAGTACATGATCCGTTTACTGCAATCAGAAAACATTCCCCCCGCTACTTTAAGCCGCGGCTACAAGCGCAAAACAAAAGGTTTTTTGCTGGCAACAGATCTTTCCACCGCTGACGACATAGGCGATGAACCCTTACTCTATAAAAGTAAATACCAAGTGCAAGTGGCCGTGGATGGCAACAGACCAAGAGGCGTTCAGACCCTCATGAGCCTCAATCCGCCACCAGCTGTGCTTTTGCTGGACGATGTCTTTCAACACCGAGCTATTCGCTGTGGACTCAACGTGGTGGTGAGCGACTTCAATCACCTTTATTTTAAAGATCAAATGCTGCCAGCAGGCACCTTACGTGAATTTCCATCTGGTATTAAGCGGGCAGATGTAATCGTGATCAGCAAAACACCGGATTACACGAGTCCGGTTGAAATACGGACACTCCTCAAAGACATTGGCGCTAGGGCCCATCAGCAGGTGTTTTTCAGTTATTTAAAGTATGGAGATCTTTACTCGGTGCACGACCGTTCGCAGCAGATGGGCACCCTCACTGATTTATTCCGGTACCGCTGCATTTTATTTTCCGGTATTGCGAATCCCGCCCCAATGATAACCTATCTGAAAGAATATGCAGCAGAGGTAAAGCACTTACCCTTTCCGGACCACCACGATTTTACTGAAAAAGATCTGAGTGATATGGAACGCTATTATCATAGTTTCAGCGGCGGGAATAAAATCATGGTGACGACAGAGAAGGACCTCATGCGTTTAAAAAAGCCCGAGCTCTGGGACCTCGTAAAAACGATGAACATTTATATACTTCCGGTGGAAGTAAGCTTCAAAGAGAAAGAAGAAGAATTTAATTCCTTGATTTTAAAATATGTCAGATCTTATCGCATCCACCACCACAAGTATACGTGAACAAACGGGTAATTTTGCGCCGGAAATCGGCATTATCCTCGGCTCCGGACTCGGTAATTTTATTGACGAAATTCAGGTCGCCTACGCGATACCTTATTCTGATATTCTGAATTTTCCAGTCAGCACCGTGAAAGGGCATAAGGGCCAATTGATTTTCGGGACCATTGGTCCAAAAAAAGTAATAGCCATGCAGGGTCGCTTTCATTTTTATGAAGGGTACACCATGCATGAAATTACTTTCCCTGTCAGAGTGATGAAGGCGCTGGGCGTGCACACCCTTTGTGTGAGCAATGCGAGCGGGGGCATGAACCCTGATTACAAAGTGGGTGAACTGGTGCTCATTAATGATCATATTAATTTTTTTCCAGACAACCCCCTCATTGGAAAAAATAACGATTCCCTCGGTCCACGTTTTGTGGACATGAGTGAAGCCTATAGCAAAAGGCTCATTTTACTGGCCAAAGAAATTGCCGCAGAACAGAAAATTGCCCTTAGCGAGGGCGTTTATGTGGGTCTGACCGGTCCTTGTTTTGAGACACCAGCTGAATATCGCATGTTTCGCAGGATGGGTGCGGACATCGTGGGCATGAGTACCGTGCCCGAAGTCATTGTAGCACGCCACGCAGGGATGGAAGTCTTTGGTATTAGTATCGTCAGCGATCTGGGCATTGAAGGGCATGTGGAGAAAGTCAGCCACGAAGACGTTCTGCGCGAAGCCAGCCGCAAGGAGCCACTGATTGCGACTATTGTAAAGGAAGTAGTGATCCGCTGCTAGTTTTTAGGGCAGAGGAATCTGTTTTCAAAAAGCACGGCGTTGTTCCGTTTATCAGTAAACTGAATCAGCACCTCTCCAGGAGCAATGGCAGAAGCTCCGTTAACCCCTGCTTTATACCTGAATTTATTCTCCTCATCACGCCGGTAAAAGTGCTCATAGCGCATGCCAGGAAGTAGTTTACAAAGCACAAGGCTATCGTTTTTCTGAAGAATCAGGGCGGCATTTTCAGAAGAGATTACCAGAAAAGGCTTCAGTGTATCCGGTACCAGCAAATAAAACAAATCATTTTTTCCAGGAACGAGCTGAGAGGAAGCGTTTTGCTTTTGAAAAAAATAAATGAATTGCGACTCTTTTTTAAAACGGATTTTTTCAAGATCCTGCGCAGAAAGCACAGCGCAAAAGAGAAGGAAAGTAAAAAGGAAAGCTTCTGCTTTTATCAAGGACCTTTTCATAAAATCAAATGGAACTTTTTGGGATCTTCTGAGAAGGAAACTACTTACTCTTTCTCAATCTCTTTTTTAATTTCTTTTACCTGCTCATTAACGTGTTCGGTAATGTGGCCTGTACTATCCTGAATATCGCGCTTAATGCCGTCAGTAGCATCTTTAAATTCACGCAGACCTTTGCCAAGTGTTTTGGCGATACCGGGAATCCCTTTGCCACCAAACATTAAAAGAATGACAAGCAAAATCATAACGACTTCGCCGCCGCCTAGATTCAGAAATAAAATATAGGAAGGGAACATCATTTCTTTTTGCCTGCACGCATGAACTTAAATACACCAATGCAACCGCCAATAAAAACGACCGCCACAAAAGCAATAATAACAAAATCACTTAAATCTGGTTCATTGTGCATACAGCAAATTTACGAAAAAGAATGACATCCCCCGAAGTGCAGCAGGAAGAACAACACTGTACCTGCGGCCTTTGCAGGGGGCTCGGGCTGATTAATCGTTAAATTATTTTAAATGTCCCTACGAGTAGATTCCTCGCTATTTCAGACAATTAGTGGCGTATGAGGAATCAAAGTATTTTTCAGGGCTTGCGGGCATAACGCAGATACTAAACAATGCCTGTGTTTTCAAGGCGAATAACTCTTCCAATATAGCGTTGCATTCATTTTTGTAATGACTCCTCAGTCCTGCTCTTCCACGCCTATATGCACCAGGGCGTCCCCTTGATTGACCACTGGTTGATTATTGATCCCAACGATATAACCATCC
>CALPON020000012.1 GCA_943325195.2 Sphingobacterium thalpophilum
AACGTTTTCGCTTTAGTGACGGCGAACTTCAGGCATCTTATGAAGAAAGTATACGCGGACACAGTGTGTTCATTGTTCAGAGTACAATGCCATCAGCTGATAATTTGATGGAATTACTCCTGCTCATTGATGCTGCTAAACGTGCCAGTGCCAGACACATTGTCGCCGTGATCCCCTATTACGGCTATGCTCGGCAGGACCGGAAGGATAAGCCCCGCGTTGCAATTGGCGCCAAGCTGGTGGCAGACATGCTAGCAGCAGCCGGTGCAACCCGTGTGATGACGATGGACTTACACGCCGATCAAATACAGGGCTTTTTTAACGTCCCTGTTGACCACCTATACGCTTCGACTATTTTCTTACCCTATATTAAATCTCTCAATCTGCCCAATTTAACCATTGCGGCGCCGGATATGGGAGGCAGTAAGCGGGCCAATGGTTATGCCAAGCACCTGAAAGCTGAAATGGTCATTTGTTATAAGCAACGTGCCAAAGCCAACGTAATTGAAAGCATGACTGCAATCGGTGAGATGGAAGGGCGCAACATTATTCTTGTTGATGATCTGGTTGATACTGGCGGAACCCTCTGTAAGGCTGCTGATATGATGATGGAGCGGGGAGCCCTGAGCGTCCGGGCTATCTGCACACATCCTGTCCTTTCCGGTAATGCTTACGAAAACATTGAGAAATCAAAGTTGAGTGAGTTGATTGTGACTGATACAATTCCTTTAAAACAACAAACTGACAAAATCCGTGTGGTGAGCGTCGCTGATCTTTTCGCAAAAGTGATCAATAGCGTCCATAAATACGAATCCATCAGCAACAATTTTATATTATAATCCCGCAAAAAATTAATAACGACCCTATTCAGTGCGGGCTGAAAAAGGTCAAAAAATAAAGAAAAAATGAAAACAGTATCTTTGAGCGGTTCGCTTAGGGCGAACGTAGGGAAAACGGATGCAGCGGCACTTCGTCTGAAAGGCCACGTTCCATGTGTAATCTACGGAAACGGTGAACAAATTCACTTCAGTACAGACACACGTAACTTTAAAAACATCATCTTCACACCAGAAACTAACCTGGTAAATGTGGAAGTGGATGGTAAATCTTACCGCACGGTCCTCCAAGAGGCACAATATCACAAAATTACCGATGCACTAATTCATGCCGATTTTTTATTGGTATCAGATGACAAGCCAGTGACCGTGCATCTTCCTGTTCGCACTGTTGGTCAGTCCGAAGGTGTTAAAGCGGGTGGAAAACTCACTGTAAAACTGCGTAAAGTAAAAGTTCGCGGACTAATCGCTAACCTTCCTGAAGCCATTGAAATCAGCATCGATGGTCTTGCTATTGGCCGCTCTGTTTCTGCTGGCGACATCAGCATCGATGGAATTACGCTCTTGCATCCTAAGAACATTTCTATTGTGAGTGTTGTTACAACACGTAACGTGACGACTGAAGAAGCGGCTCCTGCGGGTGGTGATAAAAAAGCGGCTGCACCTGCAAAAGCAGCGCCTGCAAAAAAATAATTCAGACAATCCTTTATTAAAGCCTGGCGAAAGTCAGGCTTTTTTTTTGCACTAGACCCAAAAAAATAAAAAGTCCGGCTTCGAACCGGACTTCTCATAACTACCACTTAACACTTTTACAGGATGACGAAGATAGCTGCCCTGTGTTATAAACAGGTGAAGCCCTTGTTAGGTCTGTCTTATCTTTGCGTGACTAAAAAACGTTCGGAGGATTAAAACTTGCTTCTTAGACGGAACGCTTTATGTTTCTGTTTGAAGATATAGCCTGCAGTAATTTCTAGACTCATAAACGCGTCTTTTTGCCGGTCGCCCCGCTGGGCCGGACTTCCATCTGCATTTGGCATAGTGGCCGTGATGAGTTCAGGATTGAGTCCCAAGCTCGGATCCGACATTTGTGCGGACAGAGGACCATAGGCAGCGGTTAATAAATCACGGTCATAATAACCACTGCCAACATCATCAATGTAGTCTGTGAAGGTCTTCCGATATGAAAACTCAAGTCCTATCGACCATATTTTATTGAAGGTCAGTTTATAATAACCACCTACAGGTATACTGAAGGCTATGCGTGAGTATTGCTTCGGACCTCCCATTAGGCCTTGACCCTCCGTATGCAAATTATAAAGATTCACCCAATTGCCCTCGCTCGTTCTACCTTTGGGATTGAAGTAAAACACACCCAGACCGACAAAGGCATATAAATTATGGGTCAGCGCTTTCATCGTCCCGTAATTTTTACGAATTCCGTAACGATTACCCCCCCGCTTAGTACTTTGCCATCCGACTTCCATCCGACCACTTAATTCATAGATATTCGATTTAAAATTTAGGTTCCGGTTGTTCCGGTAGATATTCGGTGTTACAGCATCGTCTCCCTTTACATTGAGATAGGAGAATTTACCTAACACATTTACACGGCGTTTTAATTTATAGCGGGCACCGAAACCGAAGGCAGTGCGACTTTGCATAAAGTTGAGGTCTGCGGGACTATAATCCTTGCCTTCTCCCGCACTTCCACCCAGATCTCCCAGGAAATTAGCAGTACCCATGGTGACGAATATTTCGCGTTTATACTTTTTCCATTCATTAGGACGCATAAAGGCTTGCGCGTCAAGTTCTAGGGACACGGAGCCCAGAGATAGAAGAAGCAGGTATAATAATAAACGTTGGGGCATTGCTATCTTGTAAAAATACGAAATTTAGGCTTTACCCTACAATTTTAACAGATAGTAATTAACAATTAGGCGCTGAAAGGTCAATTAGTTGAAAAATTGGGGATGAAAGTTAATCAGATAGACCTGTTCCGTGGCACGGGTCACTGCTGTATACAACCAGCGCATAAAGGACTCATCGATGTTTTCCTCTTTTAGAAATCCCTGATCAATAAAGACCACGGGCCACTGTCCCCCCTGCGATTTATGACAGGTAATGGCATAGGCAAATTTAACCTGAAGTGCATTAAAGTAGGGGCTCTCACGGAGATAGCTACTACGCTTATGCCGCGAAGGCTCATCACCGGTATCTGCCATAATTGTTGTAAACAGTCGCTTTTGATCTTCTGCAGAAAGAGCGGGACTTTCTGCAAAGAGTGTATCCGTTAACATTTTGACTTCCTGCTCGGGGAGATGAGGGTAATCGATAAAACGAAGTTGGCAGTGGCAAAAATGGAAGCCATACAGATCTTCTCTACGAATAATCCTAGTAATTTCTGCCATATCCCCGTTCGCTATAAAGCTAGCCTCGCCATTGTTTTCAGGTAGCCAGAAATAATTGTTTTTCACAATCATCACCCGGTCACCAGTACACAAATCCTCATCAAAAAGGCGAATGCGGTTTCTAAAACTTTGGTTAAATAAATTAGCCCGCTTATTACTGCGTGTAATGATAATCACGTTTTCTTCGCCATACCGACTGATACAGTCTTGCAGTGTATCCTCCAACTCATCGCCACTGAGGTTCACAACATCTGCGCTTGTCTCTAAATGAGGAAACCGTCCGTGTAAATCCAGTTCTGATCTCAGCTTAGTCGCATTGTATAAGATACCACTTTCACTGCGCTGTCTCGCCACCAACCTTAATTCCGTAACATGAATATTCAAATGAAATGCGGCCCGCAGGTACTCGGGATTTAAAGCAGGACTCTCAATACTGCCTACCGGGGGCAACTGAGCGGTGTCACCAATAAGAATGAGTTTACAATTCTCCCCGCTATACACATATTCAAAAAGATTTTCGAGAAGACTGGTGAATAGCGATTCCCCTGAGTCTGCACTAATCATCGAACTTTCATCCACAATAAAGAGCGTATTTCGGTGCAGATTTTCAGCAAGCGAAAAATAAACACCACCCTCTTCATTCATCTGCTTACGGAATATTTTTTTATGAATGGTCTGCGCTGGTTTTCGGGCATAGGAACTAAGGACTTTGGCGGCACGGCCGGTTGGTGCCAGCAGAACACTCCGCCAGCGAATGGATGGGAGAGCTTGGGTGACAGCGGAAATGAGATTCGTTTTTCCTGTTCCCGCATAGCCTTTTAAAAGAAAAACGGAGCGTTCCTCTAACCTGAAAATGAAATCCGCCAACAAAGAAATGGAGTGTTTTTGATCTTCATTTGGCTCAAAGGGTAGGCACACCTTAACGGAGCGAATAAAATCATCGGTATTTTGAGAGGCCGCCATCTTGTAAAAATACTTCAAAGCTCTTCAGGCTCAAAGCAAAATAAACCAAAGCGCATTTTTTTGGGGAATATTCTCTTAGCTTTGCTGTATGATCGCGCAGCTTTTCGAGACCCGTTTGCAAATCAGAAGACATTCAACTGAAGCGGCTAAATTGAGCCTTAGTTTGTCTATTGCACCCGATGCCTTTTCCTACTGCTTGTCAGAACAGCGGTTTCAGCAACCAACGGAACTGCTTGCTGTTTCTGCCCCTGCCAATGAGGCAGATGCGCCTGCCGCCGAAGCCTTCGATTTTTTCATTAGCAATAACCGACTGCTGAATCAGCCATTCGAAAAAATAATGATCTCTGTCCTGAGCTCCGATTTCACCTTGCTGCCCGCTGCTTTCTCGACGGACGCTGACGCACAGGTCTTAGATTTTGTGAATGGAAAGACAAGCAAAAAACAGCTGCTTCACCATCTACATGGAATGGATTTAGTGGCAGGTATCGATCAGGAATTAATGGGTTCCCTTGAACGCCATTTCCCCGGAGCAGCCATTCGTCATACTGCTGCGGTCAGTCTCAATCTTTTCTTTTCTCAGCACAGCCTCACTTCGGCCGACCTGTTCCTTAACATTGTAGGCAATCATATGGAATTGATGGCACGGAAAAACGGCCAGCTCCTCTTCTACAATATTTTTCGCCACCAAAGCGAAGAAGATATTTTATACTACCTCCTTTTTGCCATGGAACAATTTGGTTTTGAACCCTCACGAACACAGGTGGCGGTGGCAGGTGACCGGATGGCCACGGATCCACTCTTCAGCTCGATCTCCCGTTACGTGCGACATCTTTCGTTCTGCGCTCAGGATGCAACCCTCTCTCTCAAAGGGGAGTTTTCCAAATTACCTTCACATGCTTATTTTCATTTATTAAATCAACACTTGTGCGAATAATTGGCGGTCAATATAAGGGACGGAGCTTCTCGCTTCCGAAAGGACTCCCAGTGCGTCCCACAACTGATTTTGCGAAAGAAGGACTATTTAATATCTTGAACAACCGAATCGATTTAGATGGAACCACTGTACTCGATTTATTTAGTGGTACGGGCCACATTTCTCTTGAATTAGCCAGTCGCGGGGCAGCTTCCGTTACCGCTGTGGATGTCCACATGAAATGTGTGGGTTTTCTGCGCTCAGCTGCAAGCGAATTAAAGGCCCCCATACAAACCGTGAAGTCAGAGGTGTTTTCTTTTCTCAAATCAGCGCATGGCAGCTATGATTTAATCTTTGCAGATCCGCCCTATGATCTTCCAAATATTCCAGAAATTCACCAATGGGTTTTTGACAGAAATTTACTGAATACGTCTGCTTGGCTCATCATCGAACATGGTCCGCGCACCAATCTCAGCGCACTCGCGGGATTTAAAGATCAACGCAAATACGGCAATGTCAATTTCAGTTTTTTTCAGAGAAACGCTTAAGGCTTCAGTATTCCGGTTTCTTGACCAAGCTCGGTGAAAAGTTTTTTCACCCGCTTCACGGTCGCTTCATCGCCCGTGGCACGAAGATAAGTGTCGGTCAATGTCACCACATTTTGATGATAAAATTTTTTCATTTCATCCACCATCATGTCCTTTGTCCACAAATCAATACGAAGTGTGTTATTCTCTTTACTATCCCATAAGGCAATCATCAGACTGTTGCATTCACTGGCTTCTCCGCTATCAGGCGCATTCCATTCAATTTTTTGGGGCAGATTATTTTCGTCAACCGTAACTTTAAAGGTAATTTCAGTGGTCTTCATTTTTGGTGTGCTTCGGGATTATCAAGTATCTTAAATTCTATTCTTCGGTTTTGAGCGTGCTCTTTTTCAGTGCAATCATGCTGGTCGTCACATTGATTCAATAACTTACTTTCTCCGTAGCCTCTGGCGGAAATGCGCTCTGACTTAATTCCTGCATTCACAATATACTGCCGCACCACTTTAGCCCGTTCATCACTTAATTTAAGATTGGCTGCAGCCAAACCCTTACTATCCGTATGCGCTCCAACTTCAATGCACAATGCTTGGTTGCGGGCAAGCACCAATACCACCTTGTCGAGCACCTCACGCGCCTGAGGGGTAATTTTACTGTTATTGGCTTCAAACAAAATATTCTCAACTATTAATTTAGGTCCGTTTTTATCATTGATAAGCAGGTCTGACTTTACAGATTCTTTTTCAGAGGGACTTCCCAAATCGGGACCGACCAACTGCAGCCAGGGATCTTCCATTTCAATATCACGGAGACGGTTTAACTCTGCACTCACCGGATTATAATTAAATTTATTGCCCTTCTGGTGTGTCATTATTTTTATCAGATTCGCGTCACTACTGTAAATTAAAATATTTTTAAATACATCCAGAACATTGTCCGTATTATCTGCACTGAGATAAAAACGCTTCAAAAAAGGCAGGTACTTGAATTTAAATGTTCCGAAATTATCCGTAATCGCACTATCAATCACTTCGTACCGATCATTCAGCAATAAAATCTTCAGTTTACCAATAGGATTGTTCACATTATCGCCAAAAATAGTGGCTTTTACATCCATCTTCATTTCATTCTCCGCGATGGAGATGTCATTAAAAGATTTGTTGGGCGCAGTTAAAAGGCGGAAACTCATACGGCCTGCAATCAATGAGTCCAAGCTTGTGACGTAGCGATCTTCTTTATTTAAAAGATCAATCTTGGTACCAGAGCTAATTTCCGAGCGGTCAACGCCGATAAAGTACATGTTATCGGGTTTAATGTCTTCAAATACAAACGTCCCAAATAAATTAGTTTGTGTCTTCTTTACCACCGTATTCAGACGATTACACAGGTAAACCGTCTTGTTAGCGAAGAATTTTTTTTCCCGGGGGTTGGAGTAAATTAGTTTGCCGCCAATATTAGTGCCAAAATTATTATCTAGCAGCTTGTCCATACTGCTAGATGTCAACTGCCATCGGCATTTTTTTTCTCCAACTATACTCTGGCAAATAACTTTATCATGTCCGTCGACAATTAGTACTTCCGTAGGTCCCGAAATTTCAGGAAAGTCCATACTAATATAATCTGCATCTGAAGCAGTTATACCTGTAAAAGCGAAGGCGCCTAAGCGATTGGTAATAGTGCTTTTTAATACTTGACCGTTTTTACCAATGAGACGGATGGGTTTTTCAACCAGACAGGCCTGTCGGCTACCGCAACTCACCTTCCCAGTTAATACGACTTTACTACTTGGATCATTCCGGATACTTACTTTATTATTTAAGACTGTTTTTTTAATGATAGAATTTTCAAAATGCATATTGTATGCGGTGTCAGCTACCATTCGGTTAAGGCCATTAAAGCTAATGCGGTGAAAGGGCTGCGAAAACACAAGTGTGTCTACATCATCATCGTGACGGTTGACAAAGGGTACGAGCAGCTCATAGGTCATGAGGTAACGGTATTTCTCAATTGGTACCGTGTTGGCAACAACTTCTAGGTGCATAAGTGGACCGACACGATTTTGAAAGTAGACCTTATAATTCTGTCCAAAAGGAAGTTCCACCTTAAAGTCCGAGCGGCCACCCGTATTCAAGGTCTTTGTTGTTGCGCCATTACACTGCACGGTGATAGTTGTCTGCGGTAAGGCGCTATTATTCAGCATGGAATAGCCGAGAATCGTGATTTGCGCAATGCTTTGCAAACCACATAATAGAACAAAGAAAAAGGTGAATTTAGCTTTCATCCTCAGAGAACTTTAAATGTAATCTTTAATGTTTAGGTGGCAAAATTTTCTTTCAGCACGTTTTGGACATGTCGGGTTAGCCGACTAGTGGTCATGCTTGTATAGCTTGTAATGTCAATAGTTACAAGGGGAATGCCCGGTAAGAGCAGGTTTTCACGGTAACTTTTTTGTAGTTTACTGAGATAGTCTGCACCGATGTCTTTTTCTATTTTACGCCCCCTTTTGCCGATATTTTTACTTAACTGACCAATCTCACTATTCAGCATGATCACCAGATCGGGCTGAATTAACTGGTCATTGAGCTTCCTGAACTGTGAAGCAAAGGCTTTAAATTCAGTTTTTTTTAAGTTCACTGCTGCGAACCAAAGGGAACGATAAAAACTAAAGTCACAAAGACTTGCTTTTGGCTGTGACTGTATTTTTTCAAACTGAAAGTAACGCTGAAGCAGAAAGTTAAATTCTACACTCATGGCCATATCAGGTTGCTGGTAAAAGTGGCGGACGAGGTTGTCTTTTTCAAACGCTTCTTCTACAAAGTGATAGCGGAGATCTTTTGCCAGTTGTCGGCATAAAGTGGTTTTTCCGCTGCCAATATTACCTTCTACGCAAATGAGTTTAGGTTTGAGAAAGGAGACAAAAGTGATGGATGAGGTATCGGGACAGTGTTTTAAAAGGCCTTTTATTTTTTTGTGACGAATTGGATCTTTGAAGTCAGGCGCAATCTGCGCAAGGGGACCGAGTACAAATTTACGCAGGTGTAAGCGGGGATGTGGTATCTGTAATGATTTTGAATCGATACAAAGATCATCGTAATAGAGGATATCGATGTCCATCGTTCGGTCCTCATACTGCTCTGAACCACGTCTTCTTCCGAGTTTTTTTTCTATTTTTTGACAAACGCTGAGTAAATCAGTCGGCGTTAAGGACGTGCCCAAACGCAGTACCATATTGAGGTACTGATGTGTGGAATCCTTGCCCCAGGGCGCTGTTTCAAACACACCAGAGCGCTGTAAAACAATTCCAGCCTCCTTCTCCAAGGCGCGGATTGCTCTTTCAAGCCCTACCATGCGATTACCCAAATTTCCGCCTAAACCTAAAAAAGCTATATTCATAACATCTGTTATCTCTGCATTGCGAATATTCCTATTTTTACCCGTATAAACAAATAAGCTCTGGTCTCATTTTTCCTACATTCCAGTTGCCGTTTAGATTAAATAGATATGAAACAGTTTTTTGGAGCATTTTTTGGATCAATTATTGGTATTATTGTCGCAGGAGCACTCGCCATTCTGCTGCTAGTGGTTGCTGTTAAAAGCACCATTAATGAGGCGTTTAAGGATGAAGAAGCAGGTAATTCTCTTGTTAAAAGCAATTCCGTCCTTAAACTCACCCTGGATGGCCGAATAACTGAACGATCAAAAGAAAATCCGCTTGAAGACCTCGTTCCAGCTGGTCCCTTTTTAGAGTCAAGCAGCAACGGCTTGAACGACTTAACTGAAAAAATCAAAAATGCCAAGGGAGATTCAAAAGTCTCGGGCATCTATTTGTGCTTTAAGAATTTTCAGTCGGGATTTGCTACACTTGAGGAACTCCGCAACGCCCTCCTTGATTTTAAGTCTTCCGGTAAATTTATTTATAGCTATGCAGAGGCCTATGATCAAAAGGATTATTATCTGGCCAGTACTGCCAATAAGATCTTTCTAAATCCACAAGGTACAGTGGAATGGAAGGGATTGTCTACTACCCTGATGTTTTTCAAACATAGCTTTGAAAAACTGGATCTCGATGTCCAGATATTCAGACACGGAAAATTCAAGAGTGCGATTGAGCCCTTCATGCTGGATAAAATGAGTGAAGCCAACCGAATGCAGGCCGAAACATTTTTAAGCAGTATGTGGAGTCAAATGATAACAGGTATTGCCAAAGAACGTAACTTGAAGGTAGAGGATTTGAATGCGATGGCCAATAATCTGTCTCTCAGATTCCCTGAGGATGCGCTGAAGGGTATGGTCGATCAGCTTTCCTATGAGGATGAGGTGGTTTCTGCGATTAAAAAGAAAATAGGGGTAGCTGAAAAAGATAAATTTAAGTTCGTGGATTTTAATAAGTATGAGGCAAAAAATTCCGTGGCTTTGAAGTCAGGCCGAATTGCCGTCATTTACGCCAATGGAAGCATAGGGGAGGGTGAAGGTAGCGATGATGAAATTGGAAGTGACCGCTTAGCAAGAACCATTCGTGAAGCCCGCCTCGACGACAAAATAAAAGCCATTGTTTTGCGGGTTAACAGTCCCGGTGGTAGCGCATTGGCTAGTGATGTGATCTGGCGTGAAATGCTGCTCGCCCGCAAAGAGAAGCCAACTGTTGTTAGCATGAGCGACCTTGCAGCCAGCGGTGGTTACTACATCAGTTGTGCTGCAGAACGAATTTTTGCACAGCCAAACACTCTTACCGGCAGTATCGGTGTATTCGGTGTTATTCCCAACTTTAAAAAAATGCTCGAATCAAAACTTGGCATCACCCTCGACACGGTCAATACCAATAAGTATAGCGATATGGGCGCCCTTCGTCCGCTTTCAGCAACTGAAAATAATTTTATTCAGGCTAGCATCGAAAAGGTTTATGCCACCTTTATCTCCCGCGTGGCAGATGGACGGCACCTTACACTGATGCAAGTAGATAGCATTGGGCAGGGCAGAGTATGGGCCGGTTCTGATGCTCTGAAAATTGGGCTAGTGGATGAACTTGGAGGTCTGAACGATGCTATCGCGTACGCTGCTAAAAAAGCAAAGATAAAGGAGTACCGTATTCAGGAGATGCCAAAACAAAAAAGTCCTTTTGACGGACTACTCGGTAAGAAAGAAGCGGAATTTGAAAGCCGACTCCTGCAGAACAAACTTGGCCTGCTTTACAATTACTTTACACAGATTCAGGAATTATCGAAGATGAAGGGTGTTCAGGCGCGATTGCCTTATGTTATTGAAATCAATTAGTAAGCGATTAGCCTGCTAAATCGTTATAAAGGGCATCCATGTCCCGGCAAAGGCGCTCATAACTGAAGTTCTGCAGCACACTTTCTCGCGCCTTGGAAGCAGACTCTTTGCAAGTTTCATAATCATGGACGGCAATTAAGAGGTTATTAATGAAAGCCTGATCATCGCCTGGCTCCGAAAGTAAACCACTGCCCTTGTGAAGTATATCCGAAATGCCTCCCACGTTGGTGCTCACAATAAATTTTCCTGCCGCCTGGGCTTCAATCAGACTAACGGGGGTGCCCTCGTTAGTTGAGCTAAGTGCTACCAGGTCCAGTCCTGCTAGCGCAACATCCACTTCTTTTATCCACCCGGCAAATACAACGGCCTCCCGTGTGCGGACCTCTTTCGTTTTTAGATAGGTTTCCAATGCCTGTCGTGTTTCACCATCGCCGATTATGAGCGCGCAGAGAGCTCGGTCGGTCTTTTTAAGAACTGCATCCACCGCATCCAGAAAGAGATAATGGTTTTTAATGGGTGCCAATCTTCCAATAATGCCAATTGCCAGTGTGGAATCGGGAATGGAATAGCGTTGCCTGAAGTTTTTTCTTTTTTCTTCCTGCTGTTCTGTGAACCGCTGCAGGTCGAAGCCAAGAGGAATCACATGGGTTTTTTCCGCTGCACAGATGGAATAAGTCTGAGTTAGTTCAATTTTCTGAAGTGCACTGATTGCCACAATTGCTGTCGAACGCGCTGCCAAGTACCGCTCAATCCACTTAAATAGTCCCGTCTTCACACTGCCAAAATAACCCTTGAAAACATGACCGTGAAAGGTGTGGACGATGATTGGAACACCCGCCCGTCTCGCCGCCAGCCGGCCAATTGCCCCTGCTTTACTGGCATGTGTGTGCACAATGTCGGGCTTATAACTGCGCATAAGTGCCAGAATGCGCCGGTAGGCGAAAAAGTCGGATAGGGGGTTTAGACTTCTGCGCATTTCTTTTATCAGCACGGGTTTTATTCCCAGAGATTCAGGAATAAAAAGAGAACTCTCCTCGCCTTCTTCCTCGGGTCCGCCTATTAAAAGTGTTTCATAGGATGCCGGTAGATATTTGCTGAGGTAAGAAACATTGTAGGTAATCCCTCCCAAATTAAAGCGGTTTATAATCCTTAATACACGTGGCATAGCGCTAAGTTAAATAAAGACAGTCAATTGACAGGTATGAAATTTGAAAGAATAATGTAAAGCGGTTTTGTTGGCGCGGAAAGTGAATTTGCTATACTTAGACTTTGCTATGCATTTGAAAGCCAGTGTCTACCTCGTCATTTGCGGTGTTTTATTGGCGACTTCGTCTTTGTCCGGACAACAATTAATGTTTAAACACATTACGGAAGAGGATGGACTTAGCGCTAGTCATGTCAACTGCCTCCTCGAAGACGATCTTGGATTTTTGTGGTTCGGAACGCAGGATGGCCTCAATAAATTCGATGGCTACCAGATACGGATCTTCCGGAATGAACCGGGCGATTCTGCAAGTATACCCAGCAGCTGCGTCAATACCGCGCTGCAGTTCAGTCACAATCTCATTATCTTGGGTACGCGGGAAGGCATTGTTTTTTTTAACCCAGTCACAGAAACTTTTTCAGGTCCTGCCCCGCATCAATTTCAACTTTCTTCACCTGTTCTTGCGCTTATCAAACTAAATGAAGAAACAGTTCTGGTTGGAAATGAAGCGGGACTTTTTGCACTAAATGTGCAAACAAGAAAAATCACCCAGGCTTATTTTGCACACGAACAAAAAGTAAAAGTGAATGCCCTGGCCAGGATCGAAAATCAAATTTACATTGCAACAGATGAGAAGGGCCTCTGGTGGTTACCAACGCCCACGCATATCCGGCATATCTGGTTTTCAGCCGATGATTTACCTCAGGAAGTCCTCAACCTTGGTGCACTGCGGTCCATCACAGCAATTGGTTATTATGGAGGTAAAATATATCTCGGCACCCGCTTGGCCGGCGTTTATAAGACTTCTCTGAAGCATGAGATTCTTGCACGCATTAAAACGGGGGTTCCAGCCACCGATGCGATACATGACTTTGTATTCCAAAATAACAGACTCTTTGCCGCCACTGACGGCGGCCTGGTGGTTCATCAGCTTCTTAATTCGCAGTTCCGCCTCTTCAGCAGAACGGAGGACCCCCTGTCATTAAATGCCCGGATCTGCACTGCTATTCTCAAGGATAAGCAAAACAACCTCTGGATCGGCACCAATACAGGAGGCGTGAATATTTCCTTTTTTCGCTCTCAAAAATTCCAGCAAAATCTCGAAACCCTCGAAAACAAATCCCAAAACAGCTATTGTTTTGCGGAACCACAAAAAGATATCATGCTAATTGGGACGGAAAGCGGCCTTCTAGAATTAAATCTAAAAAGTGGAAGAAAAAAAACATATAACCTGCCAAAAAAATCCACCATACTTTGTCTCTACGCGCAAAACGAAGAGAATATCTGGATTGGAACAAAGGGACAGGGATTACTTTTACTGGAGCGAAGCACCGGGAAATGGAAGTCCTTGCTGGACCCACTAATTGCAGGAACAATTACCGACCTGAAAAAAAATGGGCCCTCTGTTCTGGCGGCGTCAATGGGAGACGGGCTTTTTAATATTGACCCAATGACAAAAGATTACCAGCAGTACATGGAAACCGAAGGCCTGCTCAATAACAATTTAAACACCATTTTTATTGATAACAAGAAGAGACTCTGGTTAGGTACCAATGACCAGGGCATGCTCCGTTACGTCCTGCCTTTAAAGCGCCATCTGAATCCCGACAAAGTATTTAAAAACAGCGGTAAACCAGCACAAATAGCCTCTAATATGGTGCTTTCAATTATTTAGGATCGGAACGGAACAATCTGGGCAGCTACCTCGGCAGGACTAAGCCGACTGCTGCCTGGCGACACTTTTCAGAATTATCACATGAAGGACGGATTAGCGAATACTTTTGTCTGCGCTCTTCTGAAAGATAGTCTTGGCGAGATTTGGGCTAGCAGCAATGGCGGTCTAATTCGCTTTGATCCCAGCAGGCCTCCAACTGAAGTCAGTTTCAGGAATTACAGTATGAAAGACGGACTGCAAAACTCAGAGTACAATCGCGGGGCCGCCATGGTGAGGGAAAATGGGACCATGATTTTCGGGGGACCACATGGTTTTAATATTTTTCGGCCCACACAGATAAAAGATAATCTTCATTGCCCTGAAGTGGTTCTACTTTCTTATAAGCGTGGAGGCAAAGACGTCATTACTGATTCCGTGATAACCTACAAACGATTACTCACGCTGGGGCCGAAAGAAAATTTTCTGCAATTCGAAGTGGCTGCACTTGATTTTACAGACCCCTCGAAAAATAAATTCCGATACCTCCTAGAAGGATTCGATGCAGACTGGTCGGAACCGACTAGTATTCGGTATGTTTCCTATAACGACTTGCCTGGGGGCACCTATCTTTTTAAAGTAAAAGCTGCGAATATTGTTGGCGCGTGGAATGAAAAAGCCATGCAGCTAAAAATTATTGTAGTGCCGCCATTCTGGAAAACCAAAACATTTTATTTACTAGTGATTATTCTTATCCTCTGTTTCTTCTATTTCTACACCTATTTCCGGACACGCGTCTTACTGCGCGAAAACAGACTTCTGGAGCAGCGCGTGTGTGAAAGAACAAAAGAGTTGGAAGAAAAAAACAGAGACATCACCAGTAGTATCGAATACGCGCGGCGCATCCAGGAAGCCATTCTGCCTTCTCGCGATTATATTTTTAATCGCCTTAATAACGCTTTTATCCTCTATCAGCCTAAAGATATTGTTAGTGGCGATTTTTACTGGTTTGCAGAACAAAATGGCATCCACGTTTTTGCAGTTGTGGACTGCACAGGACATGGCGTCCCCGGCGCTTTTATGAGTATGATTGGCCATAATTTGTTACATCAGATTGTCGGTGAAAAAAGAATCACAGAACCAGGTGAAATACTGGATCACTTGCATGTTGGGATACAACTGACTTTGCGTCAGGGGCGAAATGAAGTGCAGACGAACGATGGCATGGATGTCAGTATCATCTGCCTGCACCGGCAGGGAAAAATTAAGTGGGCTGGCGCAAATCGTCCCTTATTAATTATTGACCCCAGCGGTGAAGTGCAAAGAATTGAAGGCGACAAATTTCCACTCGGTGGGGTACAATTTCAAAAAGAACGACACTTTAGTACCCATGAGATTGTAGTGGAGAGGGGAAGCATGGCTTATCTATTTTCTGATGGCTATGCTGATCAGTTTGGCGGACTCAAGGGAAAAAAATTTATGTTGCGCCGTTTTCACGCCTTGCTGGGTGACATTCACCTGATGAGTGCGGAAGAGCAGCAGCAAGCACTGCGACAGAATTTTGAGGATTGGAGACAAAACCATGAACAAGTTGATGACGTGCTCATTGTTGGAATACAGCTCTGATTTTTTTATACATTTGTCTTAGGCACACCTTAAAAATCCGCTTTTCGTGAATAAAAAATTAGCGTTCATCAGTCTCGTTTTACTTATCAGTGCTTGCACCAAACTGGAAAGACCGGAAATTGATAACGAATCTCGGTCCGCACAGGACGCTATGCTGGCAGACCAGGAATTTTCCGGTCTCGTAGGACCCCTGTTTCAGCACATTATGAGCACGCGCTTAGCAGTGAAACAAATTAAGAAATTCGGAATGAAACCATTAAAATGGGAGAGTGGTGATACTATTACTTTTGAGCCAGCACCCGTTTTTAGTCTGGATGCCACTGCATTGGGGGAAAACAATTCAGATGGTAAAATTCGTAGCGGAACTATTCGTCTTACATTAAATAAGCCCTTCGATGAGAAAGGGGCTGTGACCAGCATTCAGTTGCAGAATTATATGGCTGATGGCACTTCTTTTTCTGCAGAAAGTTTTACGCTTGTCAGTATTGCCGAGAGTGGGAATTATTATGCAGTGGATATGGGATTAAAAGAAGGGCGCTGCCGGTCAGGGGACCAAAGCTTCAGTTATACTGCTACCCGCCGCTTATCTATCTTTTATGCGGGGGGCACATTTGGTGCAAGTCCCTATTTGACGCTCTATGGGACTGCCTCGGGAATCACCCGCACAGGACTAAGTTACAAGGTCGAGGTGATAAAAGACGTATTGAAAGTCAACAGCTGTCCCTGCTTTACAAGTGGAAAAGTGCAGCTCAATCCCACTGGATACAAGCAGAGAACCCTTGAATTTGGCGAAGGCGCCTGCGATGATATTGGCTTTCTTACCGTTGGCGAAAATAAAGTTGCATTTAAATTAAAATAATATCTTTACAACCATATTAAAACTCAATTTTTAACAGAGTGGACGTTTTTGACATATACGACAAAATGGAGCGGAATAATATTCTGCTTTCCTTTAAGGGCGAAATCACTTCTGATTTATTGACTTCAATCCTGCAGATCATGGAAAACAAGATGGACCATATGCAGGAGGAGCCTAAAATGAAAAAGAAAGTTTATAATGTTCTGGTCGAATGCCTTCAAAACCTTTATCACCACTTGGATGAGATCACTGAGACAGATTCTGAAAAAATCCGCTCCGCAATTTTCACCATCGGAAAGATGAATGACAAATACTCCATTATCACGGGCAATTATATCCTTAACGAGAATATCCAAGGTCTAAAGGCGCGTCTGGATGAAGTCAACGGACTGACCCGCGAAGAATTAAAAGAATACTACAAACGGGTGCTGAATAATGGCGAAATGAGCCTCAAAGGTGGCGGCGGCTTGGGAATGATAGATATCGCCCGAAAAACTGGTGAAAAATTGGAGTATAATTTTTTGGAAATTGATAATAAAGTTTCTTTCTTTACACTTAATATTAAAGTTTCAAATCAATAAATTCTAAATAAAATAGTTATGGAAAAATACTCGATCGAAGGCACGCCAAAAACACCTAGCATTCAATTTGATTTGAATGGCGGTATTCTGGAGGTTAAAGGACGGTCCATTCCTGAAAATTCCATCGAATTTTACAAGCCACTGGTTGACGCATTGGATAAATATGCTAGCAGCGCAAAACCTGCTACCACTGTCAATGTGCAATTGGAATATTTCAACACCTCCTCTTCTAAATGTATTCTCGACGTCTTCAAAAAACTCGAAAGCATCAACAAGAGCGGAAGCGCAGTGACAATCAACTGGCATTATGAAGAAGATGATGAGGATATGCTGGAAGCTGGTGAAGACTACCAAGCCATCATTAATGTGCCTTTCAAAATGATCATGGTGAACGATTAAATTTTTAACATTCTCTAGAACCCTGCCTTCGGCGGGGTTTTTTTATTATCTTTGTTACCCTTTAAAAAAACGAATTATGCCAGTTAATATCCCTGATCTATTAGGCGCCAATGCTAAGAGCTTGCTAGAACATACCTGCCAGACCATTTCGAAAGAACACATCCATCTGCCTGGGCATGATTTTGTAGATCGTATTTTTGCACAAACGAACAGAAGTCCGCAGGTTCTACGCAGTCTCCAGCAGTTGTATAATACAGGGCGCCTGGCAGGCACTGGTTACATGAGTATCTTACCGGTCGATCAGGGAATTGAGCACAGTGCCGGTGCCAGTTTTGCGCCAAATCCAATTTATTTTGACAGTGAAAATATCGTGAAACTAGCCATTGAAGGGGGTTGCAATGCAGTGGCTTCGACCTATGGCGTGCTGGCTTCTGTTGCCCGCAAATACGCGCATAGAATTCCCTTCATTGTGAAAATAAATCATAATGAATTCCTGAGCTATCCAAATAAATTTGATCAGATCATGTTCGGTTCCGTTGAAGAAGCCTGGAACATGGGTGCCGTCGCAGTTGGTGCTACCATCTATTTCGGGTCGCCAGAGTCCGGCCGCCAGATCGTGGAAGTGGCACAGGCTTTCGAACGGGCTCATGAATTAGGAATGGCTACCATCCTCTGGTGCTATACAAGGAATAATGCGTTTAAAAAAGACGGAGTCGACTATCACACAGCCGCTGATTTGTCTTCCCAAGCCAATCATCTTGGTGTAACGATTCAGGCAGATATTATCAAGCAAAAAATGTCTGACAAAAATGGGGGCTACACCGCCATCAATTTTGGAAAGACGCATGCAAAAGTATATTCCGAACTGACCACCGATCACCCAATCGATCTTTGCCGGTATCAGGTGGCCAATTGCTACATGGGCCGTATGGGACTCATTAACAGTGGCGGCGAAAGTAAAGGCGCTACCGACCTGCAAGAAGCAGTCACTACCGCAGTGGTAAATAAAAGAGCAGGGGGACAAGGATTAATCAGCGGACGGAAGGCTTTTCAAAAACCAATGAACGAAGGCGTAGCCTTGTTAAATGCTGTTCAGGATGTATACCTGGATAAAACAATCAACATTGCCTGATAAGGCCGCCAGAGTCAGAATAACGCATTCATCATTCAGGATTTTTAATATAGAATTTCAATAATGGGTTGGTTTAAACGTTTAAAAGAAGGCATTACCACTTCTACTAATGACAAGAAAGAGACCCCTGAAGGTCTTTGGTACAAATGTCCGTCCTGCAAAAAGATACATACCGTACAAGATCATGCTGGCTATAAATATGTTTGCTCAGACTGCGGCTATCATGAAAAAATTGGAAGCAAAGAATATTTCGAAATTATCTTTGACAACAATCAGTTTACAGAACTGCATGAAAATCTCGTCAGTGGCGATCCTCTTGAATTTTCCGACACGAAAAAATATACCGACCGTCTCGCCGATACCATCCGCAAAACAAATCTGAAAGATGCACTGCGAAGTGCTTACGGACAAGTAAACGGAAATGAACTGGTGATCTGCTGCATGGACTTTTCATTTATTGGCGGCAGTATGGGCAGCGTGGTGGGTGAAAAAATCGCGCGCGCAATCGACTTTTGCCTGAAAACTAAAAGTCCTCTGCTTATTATCTCCAAATCAGGGGGAGCTCGTATGATGGAAGCCGCATTTTCACTTATGCAAATGGCTAAAACATCTGCCAAACTTAGCCAACTGGCCGAAGCAAAAATTCCCTATATCTCCTTGCTGACTGATCCTACCACTGGTGGCGTTACTGCCAGCTATGCCATGCTGGGTGATATGAATATTGCCGAACCCGGCTCCCTGATTGGATTTGCAGGACCACGGGTAGTGAAGGAGACCATTGGTAAAGACTTACCAAAAGGCTTTCAGACCGCTGAATTCGTGCTTGAACACGGATTTCTAGACAAGATTGTGCCCCGCACCGAATTGAAGGAAAAACTCGCACAATTACTGCAATTCTTCAAAAATTAATAAAATCGTTTCTTTTTTTTGTAATTAGTTGATTTTCAAGGTGACTTGACAATCACTTAACCCAACTTTTCACTAACTTTAATCGTATTAGATAAAAGAGTAGAAAAGAATGACCATCTCGCCGGAACTGATAGCGCTTTGTATAAAGCAAGACAGAAGGGCGGAGCATGAACTCTATAAGCGCTCCTATAGTTACTTAATGGGAATTTGCATGCGCTATGCCAGGGACAAGGATAGTGCATCTGCAGCTTTGAACATAGGCTTTATGAAGGTCCTCAAAAATCTGAGCAGCTACGATCAGCAAGTCCCCTTTAATGTCTGGACAAGAAAAATAATGGTCAACACGCTCATTGATGAGTATCGCAAGATAAAACGAGAACGTGAAAAAGTCGTTTATGTGGAAACGTATTATGACAACTCGGACTTCTGTGAAGTGAACCAAGCCCTTGAAAGAATGGATTACAGACATCTACTCAACCAGATTAGTTTGCTGCCGGAAGCTACCCGCAAAGTATTCAATCTGTTTGCAATTGATGGTTATGCGCATAAAGAAATTGCGGAGATGCTTGGTATCAGTCAAGGCACAAGCAAGTGGCATCTGAATGCCGCACGTCAAAAGTTAAAAGAATATATTGAAAATAAAGTGTTTACAAGCGTATAAAATGAACTTCGAAGACAATTTTGACAAAATTATAAGACGAAAAGCGGAAGAGGCTGAATTTCCTTATGAGGAAAGCAATTGGGATAAACTGGCCACTCTGCGCGGGGATCAGCCAGCAGCAAGAGTCGTAAAAAATTCATGGAAAAATTTCCTGCTGCCCGCTGCCGCACTGCTCATTGTGGGAGGACTTTTCCTTTCCTGGTATTTCTCCCCAATACAACGGACAGGTGCTGCCTTTTCTCTGCCGGAATCACCATTGCCTGCCGCTTCTGAGCAAAGTTTCAAAGAAATTTCTATCCTGCCGGTCCCTCATTCTGAAGCACCCGCCGCGCCAGCGACGATGGCTCTGCATCCGTTAATTAAGGATAAGAATCATCGAACTGGCCCTTCAATCTCTCAATTGACGCATGTTAGCGAACTTCTCCCTGCAAGCCTTGTGCCCACTGCAGCGGAATTCGACTCCAATGAACCTCTTAAAGTTCATGTAGAACAAACGCCTAATCAAACACCAAGTCAACTACCTCTTCAGAACGACACGGGGTACCACTTTATAACTGGACATGCCGTTCAGCCTGAATTGCCTGAGCCACCCTTGTCGCCGTCATCGGCTGTTCCGCCCATTCGTAATGAAATAGTTTTACCGTTGCAGGAACGCCCCCTTTCTGAAAATCCACTGACTTTTCAATGGTTAGCTAGCAAACAAGCTATACTTCAGTATCAGGTGGACGACAGAGAAGTGATTCCGAAAATTATGCCCCTGCTGAGAGAATCAGAAGACTACGTCTCAAAAAGTAAAAACTTTACCTATTCTGCTTATGCCGGTGTGCATTATGGTCTTGGCTGGAGCGGCGTGACCAGCGGCAGCAAAGAAGGAGCGGGTATCAATTATTTTGGGGGTGTCGACTTTCATTACGCCTTGAACAAAAAAATAAATCTCAGCGCTGGATTACAATATTATAATTTTTCAAACATCCTGAATCCTTATTATACCGCGGAGAAAAGAGAATACGGCTTTGGTTACACCCAGGCTTTCACTTCTGTGACAACCGACCAGTTAATGTATTTGGCCATACCACTAAAAGCAGGATTTGAGATTACGCCAATCATGCGCGCTGGACTCGGCATCAATAGCGCCTATCTCCTTGCTGCCCATACCCGTGTAGATACTTATGGAGTAGCGGATGGAATGCGGGCAGAAGTCAGTTCCACCGGAAGTAAAACGATTTATGAAGGTACCCGCAGCTTGAATCTCATGGGGACTGCTTTTCTGGAAATCCGATTAACGGATTATTTTTCCGCATTTTCAGAGCTACAATATGGCTTTACCGATCTTTTTAAAAATTACAAACACAGTGACAAACGTCAGAACAGTAGCGGCCTTCGCTTAGGACTGAACTATTATTTTGGAAAAAAATAAAATGAAAACAATACAATTACTAGGCTTTGGCCTCCTTCTTTTAATAGGCGCATGTCAGAAAAAGACAGTGTTACCGGAAAGCGATGTGAGTGATCCGGTCTTCTATCTCGAGGCAAAAGTGAATGGAAATCCCATTTCTATTCAGGCCGGAGAAGCTGGCTATTATATGCATTCGTCTGTCTCTCAGGATTCCAATGCTATTTACATTTTTAAAGGCGATCTAAACGGAACCTGCGCTAGCACCTGCGGCTATTCTTTGTCTATCGCGATTAATGATTATAAAGTGTCGCAGCGCGGGGGACCGCTGATGGTGGACAGTGCGCTCAAACCAGGTACTTATAATCTTCTGAACAAGTCAGCTTATCCCAGCACGCAGGTCCTGAGTTTTACTCCCCAAGAAGCTTATTCTTCAGCCAACGCCTATAGCTGGAAAGTAAGGGATCAGAAAGGAGAAGTTTTTAGTTCGAATTCTTATTCCTTTGCCACAAGCCTTAAATTGGCAACGCAATACACGGTCAGTTATCAGTTTGAAGACGCAAGCGGCGCTTGTTCCGGTGAACATAGCAATGTATACAAACCCGGCAGTACTTTCCGCGCATGGATGAACCTGAGCAAGAATGGCAAACAAGTGAGTCTTTCTGCCGTGACCGATGCGCCTGGTAACTACACTTATCTGTGGGACTATGGAGATGGCAGCACTGGCGTTGGCAAGGAGGTTCAGCACAGCTATCCAGATAAGGAGAAGTACAAAATAAAATTGACGGTGACTGATGCAGCGAAGAATGTTTCTGTCTGCTTTTATGAAGTTAATACTAATCCCGGCGGCTGCGAAGCGAATTTTATCGCCAACTTTACGCCAGTCGATTACTCAAAAATCTTGCGGAACATTGCATTTGTCCTCCGCGACCCCTCGGGTGCCGTATACTGCTCGCAAGATGCTCCACTGCTGGGTGGAAGTGTAGTGGAGATTCTCTCCGTCGAAGACTTTCAGAGAAATGCCGCTGGCCAGCCGACAAAGAAAATTAAAATGCGCTTTAGTTGCCGTCTCAAAGGGGATGCGGGGGAAGTGCTAATAGAAGAGGCAAATGCTGTAATGGCGGTTGCTTACTGAGGGACCGATTCAAATTTTTGTATGGCAGTGCGCAGTTGCTCACTACTCAATTTTTTATCCAAGAGCACCTGGCGCGGTCCTTTTTTTACAAGGGTTGCGGGAATACTGCCACTCCAGTCCGGAGAAATCTGATCGATGTACACATTTCCATTGACTTCATCGAGCAGGACGCAACTTGACTGAATGCCCTTGCTTTTAAGCGCACTGTTCACCTGATTTTTTTTATCCCGGAAATCCAGACTCACCAATAATAATTTTATTTTTCCGGTTTTATTTTCCATCCCAACACTATCAATCGCTTGCAACTCTTCCATACAAGGCTTGCACCAGGTTGCCCAGAAATTGACAATGTAAGTCGTGTCCGAAGCGGAAATCCGCTTCATCAAATCCGGCACTTTATAGATACCGCTGAGTTTCTGTGCAGACAAACTCAGTGTTGTTGCAATGAGCAGAATACTAATCCGAATGCCTTTTTTTGTAATCATATTCTTGTCTTAGTAAATCAATATCCTTCATCATTCGTACAACTTCAACACTGTCTGTGCCATCATAATAACCGCGGATATGTCGTTCTTTATCTATCAATGCAAAATTTTGTGTGTGAATAAAATCATCTTCACCGCCGTTACCTTCATTTGCGTCTAGCAAATAACCGCGGCGAGCTACCGCATACAAATCAGTTTTCGATCCGGTTAAGAAAAGCCATTTTTTATCTGTTACCCCCTGTCGGTCTGCATACGACTTCAAAATCGGCACACTGTCCGTTTCGGGATCAACCGTGTGGGAGAGAATCAGCACGTCTTTTTCCTTCTGTATGTTTACATAAACCCACTTCAGGTTATTGTTCATGATGGGACAAATGCTGTGACAGGTAGTGAAAAAAAACTCAGCAACATAAATCTTATCTTTCACCGCTTCCTGGTCGGTGTAAGCGCCATACTGATTCAAAAAATGAAAGACAGGAATCTGATGGTAAAGGGTGTCATTTATTTTGAGTGCATTCTTGGGACCGAAGTAGGGAAGTTGGTGCAGTGGTTTATTATCTTTTTGATTTTTTAAGAACCAAATTATAAAAAGCAGGGGAATAAAAATAAGGAGCCAATAATAATTACTTTTACTTTGCATAGTCCCGCAAAATTACAGACAAATCCGCCAATGGCAATTTTTAAATCGAAAAAGGAGAATCTGCGTGAACTTGGTTTTGGTTCCCGCACTTATCAGAAAAACGTCCGTTTTATAACACCTTCCGGTGATATCAATGTCAAGCGATCTGGTTTGCGTGGGCTGAAGAACATCGATATTTATCATTATTTAACCACTATGTCTGCCTGGCGTCTCAGCATCTACATTGCGGCTGGCTATATCTCCATAAATCTCATTTTTGGTGGAATATATTACTGGATCGGACCGGAGAATTTTTATGGCATTAATAGTACTAGCCCCGCACAGCAGTTTCTCAGCCTCTTTTTTTTCAGTGCACAGACCATCACCACACTTGGTTATGGTCACCTACATCCGGTCAGTAATGGTGCTAGCGTAGCCGCCGCTGTTGAGTCCTTGTTGGGTTTACTTACCTTTGCCATTGCTACAGGGATTATTTTCGGACGATTTTCAAGGACCAAAGATCAGGTGATGTACAGTGATAATTTGTTGATTGCGCCTTATGGCCAGATTACGGCAGTGATGTTTCGGATTGCAAATAAAAAGCAATACGAATTAATCGAAGCAGAGGCTACGGTAAATCTAACAATGACCAATCCAGAAACAAACAAACGTGAATTTCATAATCTCGACCTGGAGATAAATAAAATTAGTTTTTTTCCTTTAAGCTGGACCATTGTGCACCCTATTGATGAAAAGAGTCCATTATTTGGCCTGCAACTCGCCGATCTGGAAGCCATGGATGTGGAAGTACTCATCCTTATCAAAGCAATTAGTGATACATTCGGTCAGACGGTCTATTCACGTGCATCCTACAAACCTGAGCAGATCATTGCTGATGCAAGCTTTAGACCGATAGTGCCGGAATTAAGCAAAGATGGAAAGTTGAAAATCAGCGTCCGTGATATTCACATGTACGATCAGATTAGGTCTTCACTGAAGACTGACTGAACGGCATCTCGCAGGTTATAACGGTTGCTCATCACTTCCCCATAGGCACCCGCACTGCGAATTGCAATCAGATCGCCCCGTTGACTCTCAGGCAACTCCACTGCTTTTCCAAAACAATCACTGCTTTCACAAATGGGTCCAACTACATCGTAGCGCATGTTTGCACTTGCCGCAGAACTGATATTTTCAATCTGATGAAAGGCCTGGTAGAGTGCTGGACGGATAAGTTCCGTCATACCCGCGTCAAGGATTAAAAAGTTGGTCTTGATACCTTTCTTGATATATAAGGTTTTGCTTATCAAACTGCCGCATTGTGCGACCAGACTGCGACCAAGCTCAAAATGAATTTCCTGTCCCTGATATGGTTCGAGATACTGGCGGAAAATTGAGAAGTAGGCGGCAAAGTCAGGAATCAATTGTTGATCAGGATGCTGATAGTGAATGCCCAAGCCACCACCAAGATTTAGATGCTCTGCCTGATAACCCTTCTGACTAAACCACCGGTTGATTTCATTCACCCGCGTGCAGAGATTGGCAAAGGTGCTAAGATCTAGTATTTGTGAGCCAATATGAAAATGCAGCCCGCAAAAATCAATGTTTCGTAATTTTGACAAAGATTCCAGGACCATATCAAATTCATAGGCATTGATTCCGAATTTATTCTCTTCAAGTCCGGTCGTAATATATTTGTGCGTATGTGCATCTACATTTGGATTAACACGCAGAGCAATTTTAGCCCGTGTGTTTTTTTGTGCAGCCAACTGATTAATGATTTCTAGTTCAGGAATACTTTCGACATTAAAACAAAAAATGCCGGCTTCCAATCCCCGCATTATTTCACGATCGCTTTTGCCGACGCCAGCAAAAGCAATGCTATCAGGCTTGAAACCACATTCAAGCGCGCGCTTCACTTCATTACCACTCACGCAGTCCGCCCCAAGTCCCGCCGCTACCATTGGCGACAGAAGACGAGGGTGTGCATTCGCTTTTAAGGCGTAATGAACCTTATAGTCGCCAGCCGCTGCAATCAATGTTGAAATGGTGTTTTGAAGCAGTGTCAAATCATAATAGTAAAAGGGCGTTTCCAGTTGACTAAAACGGCGGATAAGCTGAGTCGTAAACATCATAGATCAGTAAGTTGGGAAAAGTCCTTTATTTAAAGCAAGCAGTGCTTCGTTTTTATGTTTGCTGCTTACTAAAACCGAAATGTTATTCGCACTTCCGCCATAAGAAACCATTCGGAGTGGAATGGATTTAAGCGCTTGCATTACCTGACAAGCAAAGCCGGCAGTTTCTTTTGGCAGGTGACCAACAATACAAATGATAGTCTGTTCACGGTCCACCTCCACCTGCGCAATTTGTTCGAGTTCTGAAAGAATCTGAGGTAAATGCTTTGCACTGTCAATGGTCACAGAGACGGCCACCTCACTGGTTGTGATCATGTCGATTGGCGTTTTGTGACGTTCAAAAATTTCAAACACCGCTCTCAGAAAACCATAGGCGAGCAACATACGGGCACTTTTTATACTAATTGCTGTAATGCCGTCCTTCGCTGCGATGGCTTTGACACCATCGCGACTATCTATATGGTCAATCAGCGTCCCTTCCGCATCTGGCTGCATAGTGTTTTTGAGGCGTACAGGAATATTCTTTTTTTGTGCGGGTAAAATGCAGGTAGGATGCAGAATTTTTGCTCCGAAATAGGCGAGCTCTGCTGCTTCATCAAAACTAAGTTTACTCACCGGATGCGTATTGCTAACAATGCGCGGATCATTGTTATGCATCCCGTCAATATCCGTCCAGATTTGAATCTCGGGACTTTGCAGCGCGGCACCGATGATGGAAGCACTGTAATCACTGCCCCCACGTTTAAGATTATCAATTTCTCCAAAGGCATTTCGGCAGATATAACCTTGCGTGATAAAGAGGCGGGCCTCCGCAGAGTTTGCCATTTCTGCCTTGAGGTATTTTTCAATGTAAGTCATATCCGGCTCTTCCTTGGCATCCATCCGCATAAAATTCAATGCCGGCAGAAGGACCGATGGAATTTTTTTTTCAGTCAGATAAAAATGAAAAAGTGCCGTGCTAAGTAACTCACCCTGCGCAAGAATTGCCTTTTCTTCATTACTGGTGAAGAGATCCTGCGTAAACGCTTGCAGGTACTGAAAGTGATGTGTGAGTAACTCTTTCCCACGCAACCTGCCTTCCTCAGTTTCATAAAGTTCCGCCACCACCTTTTCATAAACGGAGAGCAAATCAGCAATTTTGGTAACTGCCTGTTCCTGCTCCTTACGGTATAATGATTCGCAAATTCCGATCAGTGCATTGGTTGTGCCGGACATGGCACTGAGCACCACGACCTTGGGAAGAGGGTCCGTCGTCAGTTTAACCAATTCTTTAATACGCAGTGCCGTTCCAACACTGGTACCACCAAATTTAAAAACGAAAAAGTTCATAGTTTATTCCCTGAAATCCCTGAGCTAGTAGCAGGACAAGGGGCTGGCAAAGAAAAAGAGATTATTGGATTTTTACAAGGTCTCCTTTTGCGGTTTTTGAAGATGATATGAATAGTTTTGAGTAAGCGATAAATCTGGTTCCCCGCGAAATATGCCGTAGATGGCACTGCCACTGCCACTCATGGAAGCATAAAGTGCACCAGCCTTGTATAAACTCTCTTTTAGTGTTCGCAGTATGGGATGCTGAGAAAAGACGGGTTCCTCAAAGTCATTGAATAGGGTAGAAGCCCACTGTTCGATTGGCAATTGGAGGGACTCAGCGAGCGGATTAATCGGCTGCCGGGGCTGTATGGCCGAAAAAGCAAGTCCGGTGTTAGAGTGAATCTCAGGAAATATACAAAGAATAAAATACGAATGAAGGCTGACTTGAGAAGGCTGAAAAATTTCACCCCGTCCGCTGGCCTGAACAGGCTTGTTTAATAAGAAAAAGGGACAATCGCTGCCAAGTTTCGCGGCGATTTGCATTTTGTAATCCACCGCCAGGTTTAGCTCAAATTTCTGATCCAGCAGGTTTAAGAAAAAGGCAGCGTCACTACTCCCTCCGCCCAAGCCCGCGCCCATTGGTATGTTTTTATGAAGGTGCACCGATAGAGCGGGGAGCCGGTAATCGGCCTGAATGATCTGCCAGCATTTATAAATCAGATTGTCTTCCATACCGCCGGCAATATGTCGGCCAGAACTTACAAAACTGAAAGCGGGAGCACCCACTTTCGTTTCCGTCACTTCCAGCGCATCGCACCAGTTTAGAGGGTAGAAGCAGGTAAGCAAGTCATGATAGCCATCTTCCCGCTTGCGGGTGACGTAGAGGCCCAGATTTAGTTTGCAATTCGGAAAAACAACCATTTAACGCTGTAAAGATGCGGAAATCTTTTGTGGAAGGTTCTGCTCGCGCAAAAATTACGATTAACAGATTTTGGCACGAATCTTGATGCATTTGTTTAGAATTTCGCCAGCAAAAGCTATGTTTCGTGGATTAATGTCATCCAACTTTTGTTAAAGACGAATAATTGTTATAAATTGCAACAAAATTTTTGAAAACATGAAAATTGGAAAATTAAGTCTTGGCGCCGCGGTTCTGGCACTTATTCTCATGTCTCCGGGCTGTAAAAAGAAGGAGGCAAATGTTGAACCCGTTGCGGACACAGAGACCCAAACTGCTGTTGATGCCATGTGGGCTACGTTTTTGATTACCGATGTTGATCAGCTCTGCGGTTTTATGGGCGAAGATCAATTCACGGAAAATTTCTATACGCCTTCTGCCGCTGCTGATGGCGTCAATTATCAGGTTATTCGGGATACAACCGGCAGACAAAAGGCGGTGACCTGGAGAAACGGTCCGATTCTCTGTAAAGATGGTCGTAAGCGGGAAGGCTCCCTTTTTATGTACTACAAAAAAGATGCAATCTCTAATCCAGACGCAAATGCCAATAGCCGTTACTACCGTGATTTCGGTTTTGTGGGTAATTTGGCTTTCCAAGATTTTAAAGTGGATGGCTGGCAGATTAATCTCTACGATCCTGCCAATCGGGCTTATGTTTACAATAAGATGACAACCGATAAGTACGATCCAACATCGACTCGGCTAACTTGGTTAATCGCTGGAAAGTTCCTAATCCAACATCCTACTGACGCTTCCAAAAATATCGTTTGGGAAGGTCAATTATGGAAAGTCCTGACCAACTCAACTGACAAGGATATTTTTGCAGTGACCAAACAAGGTCAAATCAGATGGGTGCGCCCTGACCTCAAACCTGCAGAAGCAGCCTTGATAGAATATTACACAGAGAAACCAATTACTGGCTTCACGGGCACTAATAAGCCTTTCTCATTGACAGTGAACAAAGCCACACCGCTTGTACGTGACTTCCTATGCTCGGGCGATCCTGTTGCAGCGGTTACAGCTTCAGTAAGTGGTACAACTACGGAGTACCTTCCAGTCATCGAAGAACACCATCCATTCATTAAAGGAATTGTTTCATTTACTACTGGACTTCCTGATGAAAATAAATACCCACGACAAATTTACGTTGGTAATGAAGCAACACCTGATCAACCACTGCAGTGTGACAACACGGGCGTGGTTCTGATTAAAGGAAATTCATATCCAGTTAACTTCCGCAAATAATTAGGAGTTTAATATTTAAAGCCGGCCAAGTGGTCGGCTTTTTTTTATTCTAAAGTGCCCTGAATGGAAAATCTTGGCGTTTTCCAGAAACAGGACGAAAATTGACTGTTTTTATCCTTGTCTAGAAAAAGCTTATTAAAACTCGGGTAAAAACTTAAAGTAAGAGCAATCAGGTACAATTTTTTATTCGTAAAATCGCGCATGTTTAAAGGAGTGCTTAAACGCTTGTTTTGGTTCTTAATTATTTTGGGAAGTTTTTCCACAGGGGCACAGGTGCAATTGGCCACTAATTTGCCCCATGTACTTCCTCCCAATAAAACAGTGATTTTTGAAATTCAAATTAATAAAAATCCTGATCACTGGTACTCACGCCTCGAAATGCGCTGCGATCGTAAGTTTTTTATCCAACCGGGAGACTTGCGCGGAGGCGTAATGGAAGTGACAGATACAACGGCAATCATTGTCTGGGAGGTAACGCCCGAAGATGTCAAAATGAACATCAGTCTCAAGTTACTTCCTGTTCCTGAGCCTGGTAATTTTAATTATCGCTTTTCCTATTTTTACCAGCAAGACGATATGCGTCGCGAACTGCCACTGCGTCCATTTGCGGTGAAATTTGAAGATATCGTCATGCCCGTGTACCTAAGTTCTGCAATGGAAGTGCTGCGATCAACCGAAGAACTTGCTATTCCTATGCCACCCGTGGAGCGGGCAAAAGTGGTTAAGAAGTCTCCGGCTGAGGTAAAACAGCAGGTGAAGCAATTAAAAAACGACGCCAAAGAAGCTTTTTTAGTGGGGGCTTTGGAAAAGGACCGCATCAATCGAAAAATTGATACGCTGAGAAGTTCTATCACCGCTATTGGCGACACAACCGGGGACCCTGAAAAAGTTGCGAAGTATCAAAGTCTTCAAACACTGGTTGAGAAGTGTGACGAAGAATTGAAAGTGGCTGAGCGGGTCCTAACCTTGGCCGTTACGCTTGAGGCACAAGCCAATGAAATTGAAAGGATTAGTAAGGGAAATATTAGACCCTCACCAGCGGTGGCCAGCGCTAAAGTTAATCCTGTCAGCAAACCTGCCGTCACTCCCGATCCTCCAAAAACAAAGGCGGAAGTCCCTGTAAGTCCCCCTGCTGCGGTGCAGGGGCGTATTTATAAAATTCAGATTGGCGCCTTTGCGACAAGCCCCGGAATGAACATCTTGAGCAAAGCCGGAAAGATAGAACTCTTCTATGAAAACAGCGTCTACAAGGTCCTTGAGGGAGCCTATACAACCCGCGAGGAAGCGGTCATGCGAAAGCAACAGCTGACGGAGCCGTTTCCCGGCTGTTTTATTGTCACCTTCGAAAATGGCCAGCGTTTGAAATAAACAGTGTGTCAGCCTGTCACCCTCTCTGCCATTTTTTTTATTTTCCGTGTTTAAATGTGAACTTCTGTCCCTTAAAGTAGGTCCTTTTTAGGCTGGCACAGTTTATGAATCCCCCAGAGTGAGCTTCTTTTTTTAATCAATACAAACTAAATAAACCAATATGGCAAAATCAAACGTGACAAAAGGCATAAGCGTAAAACCGCTGGCTGATCGGGTGCTGGTACAAGCTGCACCGGCAGAAACCAAAACATCAGGGGGGATTATCATTCCTGACACGGCAAAAGAAAAACCAATGCGCGGCAAAGTTGTGGCAGTGGGTAACGGTAAACCCGATGAACCAATGACTGTAAAAGTCGGCGATACGGTATTGTACGGAAAATACGCTGGAACAGAAATCAATGTAGACGGAAACGAATACTTGATTATGCGCGAAAGTGATATTTACGCAATCATCTGATTGCATCACCAAGAATAAAACCAACTAATCTTCAAATAAAAAAACAATGGCAAAAGATATTACATTTAATATAGAGGCACGCGACGCTTTAAAGCGCGGTGTGGATGCTTTGGCAAACGCAGTGAAAGTAACACTGGGACCAAAAGGCAGAAACGTAATTATAGATAAAAAATTCGGCTCTCCGCAAATTACCAAAGATGGTGTAACGGTGGCGAAAGAAATTGAACTAAGTCACCCCGTTGAAAACATGGGTGCACAGCTGCTCAAGGAAGTCGCAAGCAAAACAGCAGATGTGGCGGGTGATGGTACCACTACCGCTACTGTGCTTGGTCAGGCAATTGTGACGGCAGGATTAAAAAACGTGGCAGCAGGTGCCAATCCAATGGATTTAAAACGTGGAATTGACAAGGCGGTGATCGCTGTTGTTGAGAACCTGAAGAAACAGTCACAGACAATAGGTAACGATAATAAAAAGATTGAGCAGGTAGCCACCATCTCAGCAAATAATGACAATACAATTGGCAAACTGATTGCGGAAGCAATGGGTAAAGTAAAAAAAGAAGGTGTTATTACCGTGGAAGAGGCGAAAGGTACGGATACGACTGTTGAGGTTGTAGAAGGTATGCAATTCGATCGCGGATACATCTCTCCTTATTTTGTCACCAATGTTGACAAAATGGAAACTGTTCTAGAGTCTCCTTACATTCTCATTTTCGAAAAGAAAATCAGTGCAATGAAAGAACTTCTGCCGATTCTTGAAAAAGCGGTGCAGACAGGAAAACCATTATTGATTATTGCAGAAGACCTAGATGGCGAAGCCCTGCAGACACTCGTGGTGAACCGCCTGCGTGCTAACCTGAAGATTGCAGCTGTGAAAGCACCTGGTTTTGGCGATCGCCGTAAATCTATGCTTGAAGACATTGCCATTCTTACGGGTGGAACCTTTATCAGCGAAGAGCAAGGACGTAAATTGGAAGATACACAGTTAACAGATCTTGGCCGCGCAGATAAAATCACAATCAATAAAGATAATACGACGATTGTCAATGGTGCTGGTAAAAAAGCAGAAATTGCAAGTCGAGTTAATCAAATCAAAGCGCAGATCGAATCAACCACGTCGGATTACGACCGTGAAAAACTTCAAGAGCGCCTGGCTAAGTTAGCTGGTGGTGTTGCTGTACTGTACATTGGTGCTGCAAGTGAGGTTGAAATGAAAGAGAAAAAAGACCGTGTCGACGATGCATTGGCCGCAACACGCGCCGCAGTTGAAGAAGGCATTGTCCCAGGTGGCGGAACAGCTTACATCCGCGCAATTTCAGCGCTCGAAAAAATGAAAGGTTCAAACGAAGATGAAACAACGGGAATTGCAATCGTGAAACGGGCACTCGAAGAACCACTTCGTCAAATCTGCACCAACTGCGGAATTGAAGGATCAATTGTGGTTCAAAAAATAAAAGAAGGTACTGGCGATTTTGGATTTAATGCCCGCACAGAGGTTTATGAAAACCTCTTCAAAGCAGGTGTGATCGATCCAACTAAAGTTAGTCGTGTGGCGCTTGAAAATGCAGCTTCTGTTGCCGCTATGCTATTGACTACTGACTGCGTACTTGCAGAAAAACGTGAAGAAAAACCAGTCGGTGGCGGTGCTCCTGATATGGGTGGTATGGGTGGCATGATGTAATGCTGCTTCTTTCCTAATAGATGAAGGGTGGTCCACGGATCACCCTTTTTTTTGCCTAAAATTTATGACCCAAAGACCTTATCTTTGACGCGGTGAAAATTATAGGCATCTTTTTCCTTTTGCTGATTCTTTGCTTCTCTTCCTGCGGGACCAGAGAAAAGGAAGTCTTTGTGCAAAAAAAAGGATTTTATTACCGGCTGATTTCTTTTTCGGATGAGGGCCACAGACCATCCTCTGCCAAATACATACACCTGCGGGCCAGTTTTAAAACGCAGAGGGACAGTGTTTTTTGGGACAGTTTTAATAACCTGAATGACCTGTTTATCTTACAGGCAGATTCTCTGGCGGATGGCATTCTGACTTCTCAGGTAAGCCGCCATGTGCCCGGAGATAGTTTTTGCCTCGCCATTCCGGTCCCCGCTTTTATGAATGAAGTGTACCATACTAGTGAGGTTCCACTTTTTCTTAAAAAGGATTCCCTTGTCAGGGTTTATCTGAAATTAGCCAATGTATTTGATAACGCGCATTTATTGCCCGGCCAAAAGGAATTGGAGCTGCAGGAATATCAGCAGATTGAAGCTTATCTTGGGGGAGCAGAGGCAAGCGAAAAAGCACGTGATGCTAGCGGTTTTTTCTGGATCGAAAAACCTGAAAATAGCAGTGATCTGATTACCGGAGGACATACAGTTATACTGAGCCTGCAAGGTAGTTTTCTGAGTGGTAGGCCGCTGGATAAGGTGCCTCTACGGCAGGAATTTGTGTACGGAAATCCCGATCAGGTTTTGCCAGGTATAAATAATGCAATTGCGCGTTTGGGAGAAGGACAAACTGCAAAAATTATCTTACCTTCACACCTTGCGTTTGGTGAGTTTGGCAGTTCCAATGGTGCGGTCCCTCCCTTTACGCCACTAATCTATAGGATTAGGATAGGAACTAAAAAACTATAAAAAATAAATACAACAAAAAAAGCAATGAAGAAAATTTCATTTTTAGCGGTGAGCGCTATCACTTTGATCGGAGTTTCCTGCAGTGATTCACAATTCGATGGTTACAAGCGTGACAAGAGTGGATTGCATTACAAATTTTTTACTGAAAATCCAGACGCGAAGAAAGTAGAAAAAGGCGACGGTATTGTCGTGCGGTATATCATCTCCAAGGAAAGTAATGACTCCGTGATTGTGGATTCGAAAATGGTTAGCAATGATGGAACCGGTTTTGCACAGTTTCAGATGACGGAATCTTCCTTTAAAGGAAGTTTTGAAGATGGACTGATGATGATGGCAGCTGGCGATAGTGCAGCTTTTATTATTTCAGCAGATTCTTTTTATCTGAAAACCAATCAGGCGACCTCCCTGCCTCCTGGCTTTAAACCTGGTGATTTTGTAAAGGGTGTTTTTGCCATCAAAGAAGTGCGTTCAAAAGAAAAAATGGAAGAACTGCGCAAAAAGCAGGAATCAGACCGCGCCGAATACACGAAAGAGATGGAGGCGAAAGAACGCCCAAGTATTGATAAATATCTCAGTGATAACAGTATTACCGTCAAGCCGACTGCAACCGGTCTGTACTTTATCGAGACAAAAAAAGGTACCGGTGGATCTCCAAAAGCAACGGATATTGTTACTGTGCATTACAAAGGGACTTTATTGGATGGCACTACTTTCGACAGCAGCATTGAACGCGGTGAGCCACTTGTGTATCCGCTCAACCAACTGGTGTCAGGATGGATCGAAGGCCTGCAAATGATGAAAAAGGGTGGTAAAGCCAAACTGGTGGTGCCTTCTGCGCTGGGTTACGGACCGCAAGGCAATCGCGGCATTCCACCGTTCTCTCCCCTTGTTTTTGAACTTGAACTGATTGATTTTAAAGCGGGTGAGCCGGCAGGTGCAGCTATGCAGCCGGGGCAGTAAATTCTGGCAGTATTATTGTTAAGCAATTACCAAAAAAATAGATATGAGAAAATTACTGGTTATGATCAGCGCCTTCTCACTCCTCGCAACAGGAGCTGTGGCGCAAAAAAAAGAAAAACAAAAACTGAATAAAATGGATAAAGAATTCCTTTCAAAACAGGCCGATGGACTGTACGCAAAGTTTGAAACAAATAAAGGGGACATCTACACGGTTCTCGAAATGCAAAAAACGCCAATGACCGTGGCCAATTTCGTCGGTCTAGCGGAAGGTACTGTTACAAATACGGCAAAAGCTGCCGGAGTGCCGTATTATGATGGACTCGTGTTTCACCGTGTTATTCCTAACTTCATGATTCAAGGTGGTTGTCCGCAAGGCACTGGCACCGGAAATCCCGGCTACTCTTTCCCTGATGAAATTGATGCTACGTTGAAACATACTGGGCCCGGTATTCTCAGCATGGCCAATGCTGGTCCCGGCACAAATGGTTCACAGTTCTTTATCACACACGTTGAAACGCCTTGGTTAGATGGTAAACACACTGTTTTTGGACACGTTATTCAGGGACAGGATGTTGTAAACAAAATTGCAGGTAGCGATTCACTAAAAAAGTTGGTGATCCTTCGTAAAGGTAAAGACGCTGAAGCCTTTGATGCGGCTAAAGTTTTTGAATTTGAAAAAGGGAACGTGGGTGCAAAAGCTGCGGAAAAAGCAAAAGCTGATGAAGCTGCCCGCGCCTTGGCTAACGCAGAAGCTCTTAAACGTTTCGAAAAAGCAAACATAACTGCTTCAGGACTTAAATACATCATCGAAAAAGAAGGTACTGGCGATAGTCCAAAAGCCAGTGATCAGGTAACGGTTTTCTACAAAGGAACGTTCACCGACGGTAAATTATTCGATAGCAACTTCGGAAAAGACCCAATAACTTTCGGTCTCACGCAGGTGATTCCAGGTTGGACAGAAGGTCTGCAACTCATGAAGCCAGGAGGAAAAGCAGTTTTCTACATTCCTTACAAACTGGCTTATGGCGAAAACGGTCACCCTTCAGGAGTTATTCCTCCAAAAAGTGATCTCGTTTTCGAGGTAGAATTAATCAAGGTCAACTAAGTTCTTTAAAAAAAACCGGGGAGTACCCCGGTTTTTTTTTGCCCTTTTCTTTGGTACCTCCGCACTCACAGGTAGTGCTGGAGATCAAATTAGGCTGTGCATCACTTTCTGCTACCTGCCCCGCTAACAAAGGCCAGAAGTGCAGGGAAAGAGAAGCTGGTGAAAGAAGCTAGGATTGTTCGGAAAGCGGAACGGTAGTCAATCGCTGAAAGCGGCGCGTCTACATACAAAAAATGCCAGACCTAGGCCTGGCATTTCTTTTAGTGTGGGTGGCGCTTATTTTTTCATTTCCGCAATCAGGTCTTTCGCCTGTTTTACGTAATCGTCATTTTTGCCCTCAGTTGCAATGGTAATAACTTGCTCAGCAGTTACGATAGCCGCTTTCTTATCTTTTTGCTTCGCCTGAATTTTTGCTTTCAGCATCAGAATCCAATAAGCATTTGGATTCGCAGCGAATGCTTTGTCTGCCCATTCCGCCGCTTTAATCAAATCTTTATTGCTTTCATAGTAATAGCTGGCAGCCTGAAAATAGGGACGGTTATCCTGCACCACATTCGCATCAATCGCTTTCATAATTCTTGTATCAATGTCGGCAACCACCGTAAACCCTACGCGTGTTTTTTCCCAAGTCAGATTGATCATTGCAGAACTGGAAGTGATATCCGAGATATCCATGGTGAAGCATTCAATTTTGTCCGCAATCGTTTTGGTCTTTAGGACGAGCTTTGCCACTTCATTTTCCTTTTTGTATTCGGCTACGTTTCCGCCCAGACTCAAATCCTTGTAGAACATCAGTTCCCAGCTGTCTTTATTCGGAATACTGTATATAGCATAGGTGCCGGCGGTTAAAGCCACGCCATCTATCTTGACATCTTCGCCAAACGTAATTTTAGTAGCGCCATTAGCGCCAGTCCGCCAGATTTTACCGAAAGGGACCAGATCACCAAAGATCACACGGCCCTTGACAGAGGGACGGGAATACTCCAGACTGATGTCACTCAGTGCAAATGCTTGTTTAATTGTTTGAACTGGGCTAGGGGCAGGCACTTTTAAGGCCTGGCCAATTGTTGCATTGCTCAGCAGTAGAAGTGCGCCGGCAGCAAAAGCATGTAATGTTTTGTTCATTTTCGTTTTTTATTTAGGTTGTCAAATTAAGATTTATGTCCTGCACCACCAGTATTAAGTTGGCTTTTAAACAAATTTTATCATTTGTTTTAAAATGCCCGGTTGATGCCGATGAGCCATCTGAACTGGATATAGTTCTTTTCCGCATAAGGCAGGCGATTGATGAAGAAAGGACTATCAAAACGAATGGTCAGCGGCTTTAATCCCGAGAATTTCCACCAGCGCATGATCGTTAAACTGAACCCTGCACCAGCATCTGCCAGCACGTCACTCATTACATTGGGCAAACCCGGAGCGCTAGTATTGATGAGACCTGCATCTGCAAAAAGATAGGGTTGCAACTTCAGGGCATTGCGTAAAAAACGGGGATTAAATCCACGGAACAACTCGCCAAACTCCAGCTCCAGATTAACACTGGTGCCCGTTGTTCCTTTGTAGTAATAGCTGATACTCCCATCGCTTTTCTGAAGAGGGAGAAGATAGCCTGAAAAGCCCCTCAGATTAAGTCCTCCGCCAGCAGTAAAATGATTGGTCACTATTCCATAATTGCCCCAGTCTGGCGGAACAAAACCCATCGAACGCGTGTATTTGTTGTTCATCAGATCTTCATTGTTGGCGCCTGCAACAAATAACATGGACTCTGAGGGTAAACGGGAACCGAAGCCGATTTGCGCAAAAACACGGGTATTAAGATTTAATCGTCCCAAATCGTTTTTATTCACTGTACTCAGACTGGCAGCAGAATAATCATAATCATTTGTGAAAGCCGAGGTACGCAGATTTAAAACAATCGTTCCCACACCTTGTCGGTAGCGGTAAGTGTGTTCAAGCCCCGCATGAAGAGCACTGTTGAGCTTCTGGTAACCCCATTCGCTCCGATTGATCAAATAGGTTAGATCCTGTGGCTGATCGCGCCACATGGCTTTCACATGCGTGTAGACACGTGTGCGCTCGTCGCTACTCTTCCGCTCAAAACCAAGGGTACCGCCCTCTAGACCATCGAGACTCCGGGCATTCAGATAAACGGCGGATTTCTTCATGAATTTTGCTGTACTGGTTCTGTAATCCAGATTAAACGAGAGCGGATTATAGCGGGAAGCGGCTGGAAGTCCGTCGCCCGGACGTTTGCTCACATAAGCCTGCGCAATGCCGGTACTAAACCAGAC
>CALPON020000013.1 GCA_943325195.2 Sphingobacterium thalpophilum
CCAAAATGTTCTTTATCTGGAAAAATCTCATCCTGAAGGGGAAGGTAAACACCTGCACTATCAACAAGGTAGATAATGGGCAAGCGGTTCTCCATGGCAATTTCTTGTGCCCGTAAATTTTTCTTGCCAGTGATCGGAAACCAAGCGCCCGCCTTTACGGTAGCATCATTGGCCACCACAATGCACTGTTTGCCGCTCACATAACCAATCACAATCACCACGCCACCGGCGGGACATCCACCATGTTCCTCATACATTTCATACCCCGCAAAAGCACCCATTTCAAAGCGGGGCCGCTCTTTGTCAAGGAGGAAGTCGATGCGTTCGCGGGCACTCATTTTTCCCTGCTCATGCAGTTTGTCAATGCGGGACTTGCCCCCGCCCAAATAAATTTTATCGAGGCGCCGTTCCATTTGCGAAATCAACTGACGCATTTCATCCTCATTCTTATTAAATTCAATATTCATGACTTACATTTTTTTAATAATGATTCATTCTAATCATTTGCAGATACCGCAGAGTGTCCTGTAGCTGGTGAATCAGATTGCCTTTTACGCTCGGCCGGACAATAAGATTGGCATCCTGAAACGGATCGCTGGCCGCACATTTAAACGGTGCGCTTACTATTTTTAAGAGCGCTGCAGAAAAAAAATCCTCTTCAGCGCTGGTATTAATAACGAGGTCATATTTTTTTGTCTGAAGCGCCTGTTCTGCTGTTTTTGTCGGGAGATCTAAAAAGGTCTTGTCTTTCTTAGTGTAACAAATCCAGTCAGCATAAGTAGCTGTCTTCGATGCCGTTTCCACGTATAAAACCTCAACTGTTTTTTTTGTATCCCCAATCCACTTATCCAGTGCATTACGATTGAGTGTCGCGTCCTGACCAATAATGATGGCGATGGAATGGACCTTATCCCAACTCAAAAAGGTTTTCCCTTTCTCTTCGTTTTGGCGAAGCAGAGAACGGAGTTTCCATTTTGATAAGAAGCGCAGCATTTAAAATAATTCTTTAACCGTTTTAATAAATTTTTCTTCTGTCTCGGGGAGCGATAGTGTGCTCTTTCCGCCGGCGGCATTGATATGTCCGCCGCCTTCAAAATACTTGCGCGCGTATTGGTTCATATCAATCTTTCCTTTGCTTCGGAAAGAAATTTTTGTGTAATCAGAGGTTTCATTAAATAAAGCGCAGACTTCTATGCCTTTAATAGAGAAAGGGTAGTTGACTAATCCTTCTGTGTCGCCTTTTTGATAGTGAAAGCGTTGGAGTTCTTTTTCCGTCAGCAGGAAATAGGCGATCGGATAGCCTTCTATGATCTTTAGTTTTTCATTTAAGGCGTAACCTAGTAATTTAAGTCGGTCCAAACTATAACTGTCATATACTGCGCTATGGATTTCGCTTGGCTGAAGGCCAGTTTTAATCAGTTCGGCAATGATTTCATGGGTCCTGGCGGTTACGCTGGGAAAACGAAACGAACCGGTATCGGTCATGAGACCCGTGTAGAGACAGGCAGCAATCTTTTTATCCAGTAATTTTTTATGTCCCAGCCCTGCCATAAAATCATACACCAATTCGCAGGTGCTGCAGGCGGCTGTATCATGGAAATAGAGGTCCGGGTAGGTGTCCGGCTGCTGGTGGTGATCAATCAGCACCTTTGGCGCAGCGGAATCGCTCAAGGCGGGTCCAAGACCCTCGAGGCGTTTAAAGTTGTTAAAGTCTAGGGTAAAGATAAGGTCAGCTTGCTTAATGCGTCTGAGTGCCTTGTTTTTATCCTTTTCATAAATGATGACCGATTTGTTTGCCGGCAGAAAATGCAGGAAGTCTGGATACCCATTTGGAACAATCACTTGGGATTTTTTCCCTAGCTTTTTGAGTAACAGGTGAAGGCCAAGGCTGCTGCCCATGGCATCGCCGTCTGGACTCCAATGGGTCACGATAACGATGTTGGTGCTTTTTTTAATTAGATTTTTGAATTTTATGAAGCTGTCTCTGCGCATTAGTAGGTTAAACCGTAAAAATAGGCTTTTGGTGACGTATTAAAGCCTAAAAAACTCAAAATTATTTAGGTGGGAATGCGAAAAATACATATATTTGCCCCTCAATTTTATAGAAAAAGATTCAATGTTAGTAGTTCAAATCAAAGAAGGCGACAATATCGAAAAAGCACTTAAGAAGTACAAAAAGAAGTTTGAAAAAACCGGCGTTGTAAAACAGCTGCGTGAACGTTCAAAATTCACCAAACCTTCTGTACGTCGTCGTGAAGAGGTCATCAAAGCTTCTTATAAGCAGAAGCTTCAGATTGGCGCTATCGAAAAATAAGCTGATTTCCCTCCTTTTTAGGGGTATTTTATTGCAATCCTAATCGAAATTATGTAATTTCGATTAGGATTTTTTTTGTTTATGGTGGAGGTTGAAGTGTCGGAATTCCTAACGTACCTGAGCTTGCAGAAGCGTTTTAGTCCGCTGACCGGCAGGAGTTATGAGTGTGATCTTCGCCAATTTTTTGAATACACCCAAGAAGAATCCGGACCCCTTGACCTTGCTGACATTAACTTCCGTCACATTCGCAGTTTTAGTGCCGCCTTGATTGAAAAGGGTAATTCCCCTGTCACCGTGAATCGGAAGCTGAGTGCCCTGAAATCTTTTTTTAAATACCTTTTGCGCCAAGGCCGCCTTGATCAAGATCCCACTCAGGTAGTACAGGGACCAAAAAAGCCCCGTCGTTTACCCGTTTTTATTGATGAGAAGAATCTCAATGCGCAATTTCAGGCGCTTGAATTTGATGCAGGCTTTCAAGGGCAGCGGGACCGCCTCCTGATCGAATTACTCTATCAAACTGGTATCCGGCGGGCGGAGCTACTAGGCCTTCGCGAAGAAGATGTAGACCTTTTTAACCAGCAAATAAAAGTGACGGGTAAACGGAACAAAGAGCGCATCATTCCGTTTGGAAGAGACCTGCTACTTTCCTTACGTCATTATCTCGAATTGAAAAAGGCAGATGGACTTGTTAATGCTGCCTTTTTTGTGACAAAAGGCGATAAACCGCTGGGCGCTGGGCAACTCTCCCTCCTTGTTAAACGGATTCTTTCCGAGGTGACGACGGTCAGGAAAAAGAGTCCCCATATTTTACGGCACAGTTTTGCCACCCACCTACTCAATAATGGGGCGGACATTAACGCGGTGAAAGAGTTGCTGGGGCATGCCAGTCTTTCTGCCACGCAAGTTTACACCCATAACACGATAGAGAAGTTAAAGAAAGCATACAAACAGGCCCATCCACGATCGGGCCATTAAATCAAAAAAGGAGGAAAAGGATGACAATTAACATTCAATCGGTGCATTTTGATGCAGACAGAAAGTTGCTCGATTTTGTTGAGGAAAAGGTCGAAAAACTCAACACTTTTTATGATGGTATTATCAATACTGAGGTAACGCTGCGCCTGGATAAGAGCAGCACCAGTGAAAACAAAATCTGCGAGGTGAAAATGAAGGGTCGTACCCATGAATTTTTCGCCAAGAAACAGTGTAGTAGTTTTGAAGAAGCCACTGATTTAGTGTGTGAGGCACTGCGATCACAAATCACTAAACATAAGGAAAAGTTGATTCACTAACAGCGAATAAAAAATCCTGCAAAACTAAGCCGCTCCCTGCAAGGAACGGTTTTTTTATTCCCCCAATACACCTATCTTTAACCTTGCATGCGGCACCTGTTTATTTTTATTTTTATCCTTTCTTTTGCAGCGATGAGTGCACAAGGATTTAAACGGACGGCTCCTTTTTCTGTGAAAGCGTTTATTGGTATTCCACGTACAATTTCCAGCAAAATGTTCCGTACCGCTTTTAATGGTGTGTATGAAGTGGGGCTGAGCGCAAATTTTAGGACCTTTTCAAACTTTTATGTCGGTGCAGGAATAAACAATACGCACTTTCAAAACAATAAGGGCGTATTTGCCAGTAAGGTCTTTATTGAGACCGATCCAATCACAGGCAAAGCGACTGGAAAAATAAGCACTTACAACACCCGCCTGAATTGCTTGGGTGGTTTTATTAAAATCGGGTACGATCAGTTTTTCGAGAAAGCCTATATCAGCTATGCACTCGATGCAGGATTGTTTGGGTGTAGCTACCAGAATGTCAATGAAGCCGGGTCACCAGAAAATTTGCCGCTGAGTGCTCGTAACTTTCAGAGCCCTTTCTTACAACCCGAGATCACGAGTAATTTTTATACAGACGGCCCCCTGAGTTTTTCGCTTCTTTTCAGCTATGGAATTTTATTTAAAAAATTTGACCCCAAAGCGCCTCAGTTTAATGCCATTCAGACAATCAATGAAAAATCAAATAAACTTCCGGTGAGTTGGATTAATATAGGCTTCGGCTGTTCTGTCTTACTTGGAAGTCTAAAATAAAAATTTACAAAAATGATTACTGCAGAAACTCCCGTAAAGTTCGAGAGAAAAAAGCATAAAGACCAGGTGTTGTTGGATCTTTATTACGCTATTTTGAAACCCCGCATGATTGAGGAGAAGATGTTACTTCTGCTGCGTCAGGGTCGCATTGCCAAGTGGTTCAGTGGCATTGGTCAGGAAGCTATCTCTGCCGGCGTGGCTAGTGCCTTGCAGCCAGATGAGTACATTTTGCCGATGCATCGTAATCTGGGTGTTTTTACCAGCCGCCAGATTCCGCTTAACCGCTTATTCTCGCAGTTTCAGGGCAAGCCCAGTGGCTTTACAAAAGGGCGGGATCGCTCTTTTCACTTTGGCACACAAGATTATAAAATTGTGGGAATGATTTCTCACCTCGGTCCACAGATGGGCGTTGCAGATGGAATCGCTCTAGCGCACAAGCTGCGGAAAGAAAAAAAAGTGACAGTGGTTTTCAGTGGTGATGGAGGGGCGAGTGAAGGCGATTTTCATGAAAGCATCAATACCGCGGCGGTCTGGAATTTACCGGTCATTTTTATCGTTGAAAACAACGGTTATGGTCTGAGCACGCCAAGCAACGAACAGTTTAAATGTAAGTCCTTCGCCGATAAAGCCATCGGCTATGGTATCGAAGGGCTCTCGATTGATGGAAATAATATTCTGAAAGTATATGAAACAATCAAACAGGTGGCGGAAAATTTACGAAATGATCCGCGTCCGGTTTTAATTGAATGTGTCACTTTCCGCATGCGCGGCCATGAGGAAGCAAGCGGCACGAAATATGTGCCGAAAGATTTATTTGAAGTCTGGGGTAAAAAAGATCCAGTAGCGACTTTTGAGAAATTTCTTTTGGGAGACGGTGTGCTCACTGACGATATGATTGCCCAGACTCGGGCCCATATCAAAAAGGAAATTGAAGAAAATTTAGAAGTGGCTTTTGCTGAGCAATCTCCCGTGCCAGATACAGCACTTGAACTACGCGAAGTGTATCAACCTTTTCAAATAGCGGAGCCAAGGCTCAGCGGCAAAAAAACAGAAATGCGTTTTATAGATGCCATCAGTCAAGCATTGGGGCAGGCGATGGAACGGCACAGCAATCTGGTGTTAATGGGTCAGGACATTGCCGACTACGGCGGTGTGTTCAAAATTACGGAGGGCTTTGTAGAACGTTTTGGAAAAGAACGGGTGCGCAACACGCCGCTCTGTGAAAGTGCTATTCTTGGTGCAGGCTTCGGTCTTTCCATCAATGGCTATAAGGCGATGGTGGAAATGCAGTTCGCTGATTTTGTGAGTGAGGGCATGACCCAAATTATTAATAATCTGGCCAAGAGTCATTACCGTTGGGGACAAAATGCCGATGTCGTTGTCCGCATGCCGACAGGTGCAGCCGTTGCAGCTGGCCCATTTCATAGTCAGAGTAACGAAGCCTGGTTTTTTAAAACACCGGGGCTGAAGATTGCTTATCCTGCTTTTCCTTCTGATGCAAAAGGTCTATTGCTGAGTGCTTTTGAAGATCCGAACCCAGTGATGTTTTTTGAACACAAGGCCTTGTATCGCAGTATTTCAGAAGAAGTAGAGGAAGGGTATTATAACATTCCTTTTGGAAAGGCCCGCTTGGTGAAAGAGGGAACAGAGCTCACAATTGTTACTTACGGATTAGGCGTTCACTGGGCATTGGAGGCTTTGGCTGAACATCCTGAAATGAGTGCAGACCTGATTGACCTGCGGACGCTAGCGCCACTCGATATCGAAAGCGTTTATGCCTCTGTGAAAAAAACAGGCCGTGTGATTGTGATGCATGAAGACACACTCACAGGTGGAATCGCCGGTGAATTAGCGGCACTCATCAGTGAACATTGTTTTACTTATTTGGATGCTCCGGTGATGCGTGAAGGCAGCCTGGACACACCTGTGCCAATGAATGCGGATCTGGAAAACAACTTTCTCCCCAAGCAACGGTTTAAAGATAAATTACAGCAGTTACGGAACTATTAACGATGATTGATCTTAGAAGTGATACAGTGACACAGCCTTCAAAAGGCATGCTGGAAGCCATGCAAAATGCGCAGGTTGGCGATGATGTGTTTGGTGAGGATCCCAGCGTTAATGAATTGGAAGAGACCCTCGCCAGTCTGTTTGGAAAAGAGGCTGGTCTGTTTTGTCCCAGTGGGACCATGACCAACCAGATTGCCATCAAAGTACATACACAACCCGGCGATGAATTAATCTGCGATGTCAATTCGCATATTTATAATTATGAAGGGGGTGGTATTTCATTTAACAGTGGCGTTCAGGCTAAACTGTTGAGTGGGGACGAAGGCCGTTTAAGTGCCTCAGCCATTGAAGCTGCGATTAATGCGGATTATGATTGGCTGACCCGTACCTCACTGGTTAGCCTTGAAAACACTATAAATAGGGCAGGAGGGAGCTATTATACGTGTCTTCAGATTGCGCCCATTGCCGAACTCTGTAAAAACCATCAACTGGCCTTACATCTTGATGGGGCCAGAATTTTTAATGCGCTCATTGCCACAAAAGAAAATCCAAAACAGATGGGCTCTTATTTTGATTCCATTTCTGTTTGTCTCTCTAAAGGACTGGGTGCACCTGTCGGTTCTGTGCTACTTGGAAAAAAAGAATTTATTCGCAAGGCACGAAAAGTCCGAAAGGTATTCGGTGGCGGCATGCGACAGGCTGGTTTTTTGGCTGCAGCCGGACTTTATGCTCTTCATCATCAGGTTGACCGACTGCAGGAGGATCACCGCCGTGCGCAGGTGCTTGGCGCTTTGATAGGTACTTTACCTTTTGTACAGCAGGTTCTGCCAGTGTATACAAATATTGTTATTTTCCATCTCGATCCAAAAATGATGAGTGGTACTTCTTTTGAAAAACAAATGATGGAGCGCGGTATTCGTGTTTCTTCTTTTGGTAAACAGACCATCCGTTTGGTAACGCATCTAGATTTTACTGAGAAAATGCTGGAGCAAACCATCGAGGCCCTGCAGAACGATTTTAAAACAGAATCTTGATTAGTGGAAGGTGATACCTAGAGAAACCGTTGATAAAATCATTGATTCCGCCCTTGTTGAAGAGGTGGTCGGTGAGTTTGTGACCTTGCGTAAACGGGGGACAAATTTGCTCGGTCTCTGCCCTTTTCACGGCGAAAAAAGTCCCAGTTTTACTGTTTCTTCGGTAAAGGGTATTTACAAATGTTTTGGCTGCGGCAAAGCTGGTAACAGTGTCAATTTTGTAATGGAGCACTTACAGCTCAGTTATCCGGAGGCTTTGCGCTGGCTAGCAAAAAAATACAACATCGAAATTGTTGAGCGGGAAATTAGTCCTGAAGAACGTCTGCAGCAGACTGAACGTGAAAGTATGATTATCGTGATGCAGTATGCACAGCGGTATTTTACAGAACAAATGCTGAGTACAGATGAAGGTAAATCGGTTGGCCTTGGCTATTTCCGGGAGCGGGGATTAAGTGAAGAGATTATTCAAAAATTTCAATTAGGGTATAGTCCTGAGGATAGGAATGCTTTTGGTAAAGCTGCCATCAAAGCTGGTTATCTGCCACATTTCTTAGTGAAGACGGGGATGAGCATAGTGAGTAATCGGCATGTGGAAGGAACAGAAGTAACTGAACGTGATTTATTTGATCGCTATGCCGGCCGCGTCATGTTTCCAATTCAGGATGACGGGGGGCGTGTGGTTGCTTTTGGGGGAAGGACCCTAAGCAGTGATAAAAAAACTGCTAAGTATATTAATAGTCCCGAGACGGAAATTTACAATAAGAGTAGAATTCTGTATGGTTTATGGTTAGGTAAAAAGGCCATTCAAGAGCAGGACCGTTGTTATCTTGTAGAAGGCTACATGGATGTGATTGCCATGCATCAGAATGGAATCTACAATGTGGTGGCATCGAGCGGTACCTCTTTAACGGTGGAGCAGATTAAATCCATTCACCGTTTTACCAAGAACATTGTGGTTTTGTATGATGGCGATGCGGCGGGACAAAAAGCCAGTAACCGTGCTATTCCCCTGTTGCTTGAAGAAGGTATGAATGTGCGGCTGCTGCAGTTTCCGGATAATGATGATCCGGACAGTTATAGTCGTAAAGTAACTGCAGAACAGTTTCAGGACTACATTAAAAATAGCACCTCTGATTTTTTATATTTTAAGGCCGCAAAGCTCAAGCAGGAAACCCAGAATGATCCGATTAAACGGGCCGGTGTCATAAAAGATATCGTGGATAATATTTCTTTAATACCAGATAACATCATCCGTTCCATCTATTTGAAGGAATGTGCGGGGATCATGGAAATAGAGGAGGCCATCCTGCAGCAGGAGGTAAATAAAAACCGGCGTAAAATAGCCGGAAAGCCAGTTCAGCAGACGAGTCGTCCCTCTGCTTCCCCAAGCCCGCCATCAGCCGCTGAGGGGCAGGGACAGCCAAATCATGAAGACGACGTGCCGCCGGATTTTCAAGCGGAGTTTTTAGGCGAAGAAAGTCCAAAAAACGATGTCTTTACCCTTGAAGCGGAAGAGCGAGAGTTGTTAAAACTCATGTTGAATTTCGGAAACCTCATGGTGTTAACGCATGCGGAAGATGAGGACAGTAATAAACATGAGCTAGAAATTACATTAGCTGAATTTATTCTGATGGAATTGTTGCGAGACGAGATTGGTTTTGAAGATCCCGTCCATCAGACAGTGCTTGATGAATATATTTTAGAATTATCGAATCATCGCCTCCCTGGCCTAAATCATTTCTTAAATCACGCGAATCCCCTTATCAGCGGTTTTGTGGTGAACAATGTGATAACCGATCATCAACTTAGTCCGAACTGGGAAAAGCGATTTGGTATTTTAGTCCCAAAAGAAATTGATGAGGCGAAGAAAAATTCGGAGAAAGCTCTTTTCAGTTTAAAGGCACGGATTCTTCAGTCCTATAAGCGTAAGAAAGACGAGGAACTGAAAGGTAGCAGCTCCGATGAAGAGGTGCTCGGCGAAATCCTGCGCTTACAGCACTTGATCAGTCGGGTGAGCAAATTGCTGGGTCGCGTGGTCATCCGTTAAGTAATTTTTTTATTGAATTTTTAGGCAACGCGTAAGAAGTCCTGCCGTTTTGGTGTTTTAAAAAAAAGCCGCTGGAATAGCGGCTTTTTTGTTTTAAAATTTCAGACGGCTACAAGTGTTCCAATTTTTTCACCCTGAATTAATTTCATCAGGTTCCCTTCCTTGTTCATGTCGAAGACGATGATGGGTAGGTTATTTTCTTTACAGAGTGTGAAGGCCGTCATGTCCATTACTTCCAGACCTTTATCATAGACTTCTTCGAACTTGATGGTTTCGTATTTGGTTGCGGTTTTATCTTTTTCCGGATCCGCGGTGTAGATACCATCTACGCGGGTACCTTTTAAGATTACATCCGCTTCAATCTCAATAGCGCGCAGGGCAGCTGCCGTATCTGTCGTGAAATAAGGATTTCCCGTTCCTGCTCCAAAAATAACGACACGCCCTTTTTCGAGGTGGCGGACCGCTTTGCGACGGATAAAAGGTTCGCAGATTTGTTCCATCTTGATTGCACTTTGCAAACGGGTCTGCACGTGCATGCCTTCTAAAGCACTTTGAATGGCCATACTGTTTATGACTGTTGCGAGCATGCCCATGTAGTCGCCATGCACACGGTCCATTCCGCCCTTTTCGGCTTGTATGCCGCGGAAGATGTTACCGCCGCCGATGACGATTGCCACCTGGCAGCCAGCTTCATAGACCGCTTTTATTTCGCGGGCGTATTCGAGAAGACGCTCCTGATCAATTCCGAAGCCTTTGTTTCCCATGAGTGCTTCACCACTCAGTTTAAGTAAAATGCGTTTGTACTTCATAAATCATTGCTGCAGCAGTGCTGCGTTTAAAAAGGACGATAAAAAAAGAACAAAAAAAATCCCGGCTTAAATAGCCGGGACGTTCTGTTTATTAAGACAGAGAGTAACGCTTCATGGCTGAAACCGTGAGATCTTTTTCTACGCTTTGCAGATATTGGCGGACAGTCATTTTATTATCAATAAAGAACTCCTGGTTGAGAAGCGTGGAGTCTTTATAAAATTTATTGAGTTTACCCATTGCGATTTTTTCAACCATGTCTTCCGCTTTACCTTCAGCACGCGTGGTTTCACGGGCGATTTCGAGTTCGCGGTCGATTGTTGTTTTATCTACATCATCTTTATCGATTGCAACAGGCGCCATAGCGGCAGCTTGCATCGCAATATTTTTAGCAACTTCGTCGCTTACCGGATGGCTAAAGCCGATGGCCACAGCGAGACGGTTACCTGGATGAATGTATCCAACAACTTGCGCCGCGCTGATGAGGTTATAATAACCGATATCGATTTTTTCGCCGATTTTTCCAACCTGTTCCATGAATTTATCGCCCACGGTAATCTCTCCGTTAAAAGGAAGTGCTTTGAGTGCATCGATATTTTCTGGTTTTTTATCCAGAGCAATAGCGGTGATGGTGTCAGCGAACTGAATAAAGTCAGCATTTTTTGCAACGAAATCTGTTTCGCAGTTAACACTAACGACTACAGCGGTCTTTTTGTCTGCAGAAGTTTTTGAAAGAACAACACCTTCTTTTGCATCGCGGTCTGCACGACTGGCAGCAACTTTTGCACCTTTTTTACGAAGAAAATCGACTGCTGCTTCAAAGTCGCCATTGCTTTCTTCCAAAGCTTTTTTACAATCCATCATTCCGGCGCCGGTTTGTTGGCGGAGTTTATTTACGTCTGCTGCTGTGATAGCCATTTTGTCAATTATTTATTAATTATTAGTTGGTACTTAGTAGTGTGTAAAAAAAACGGTCAACCTGTTTCGAGGGTGACCGCTTAATTAAAAAATAGTAGAAATTATTTTTTTGCAGTCACTCTGCGGCGGGGTTTCTTAGCGCCGCTTTTATCTTCTTCGTCTTCAGCTTTGTCGCCTTTAACGCCTTCTGATAATTCATCGTCACCAGCTTCTCTCGCCTCATCATCGGGATTCGCTTCTTTATCCATTTTACGATCTGACAGTCCTTCTTTTACTGCAGATACCATCAGTTCGATGATGTAAGCAATAGAAGTAGAAGCATCATCGTTAGCTGGGATAGCGTAATCTACCTGATTAGGATTAGAGTTGGTATCAACGATTGCAAATGTTGGAATGTTCAGACGTTTAGCTTCTGCTACTGCGATGTGTTCCTTCGTGATATCCACGATGAATAAAGCTGCAGGCAGACGGGACAGGTCAGAGATAGAACCAAATTGTGTTTCAAGTTTCGCACGTTCGCGGGAGAACTGAAGACGTTCACGCTTAGAAACGTTGCTGAATGTACCATCGGCAAACATTTTGTCAATCTGACTCATACGACGAACCGATTTACGGATCGTTGCAAAGTTAGTCAACATACCACCTGGCCATCTTTCAGTCACGTAAGGCATGTTTACCGTTTTTACTTTTTCGGAAACGATGTCTTTCGCTTGTTTTTTAGTGGCTACGAATAACACTTTACGGCCAGAGCGCGCAATTTGCTTCAGTGCGTTAGCAGCTTCGTCAATTTTTGCTACGGTCTTGTTCAGGTCGATGATGTGAATTCCATTTTTCTCGGCGTAAATATACGGCGCCATCGCAGGATTCCACTTGCTCTTAAGGTGACCGAAATGAGCACCGGATTCAAGTAATTCGTTAAAGGATGTTCTTGCTGACATTTGTTTATCTGATCTTTCTTTAAGTAGTAAAATATTAACGTTTGCTGAACTGGAAACGTGCACGGGCTTTCTTCTGACCGAATTTCTTACGCTCAACCATACGTGGATCACGTGTGATTAAACCTGCTGCACGCAAATCCTTCTTAAGATCAGCATTGATTTCCACCAGCGCCTTAGCAATTGCCAAACGGATGGCTTGTGCCTGACCAGTGATACCACCACCAGCTACATTCACCTTCACATCGTAGGACTCAAGGGCGTTAGACACCATCAAAGATTGTGTGACATAGTAATGCAGGGTTGGCGTTTTGAAATATTCTTTGAAATCTCTTCCGTTTACTTCAATTTTGCCGGTACCAACAGTTACGTAAGCACGCGCTACGGATGTCTTTCTACGGCCTGATGTATTAATTACTTCCATTTAATTATTTTATTTAATCTTGCTTAAATCTACTTTCTTAGGCTGCTGTGCATCATGTCCGTGCTCTGTACCCGCAAAAATACGAACGTTCGTGTTTAACACACGGCCGAGACGATTTTTAGGAAGCATACCGTGAATCGCATGCGTCAGAATTTCTGTCGGCTTCTTTGCCATCAGTTCTTTCGGCGTCGTGAAACGCTGACCACCCTGATAACCAGTGTAACGTACATACTCCTTATCGGTCATTTTCTTTCCAGTAAAACGAACTTTGTCGGCATTAATAATGATGACATTGCTGCCACTGTCCGAATGCGGTGTATAACTCGTTTTGTGCTTTCCACGTAGCAACATCGCCACTTTGGAAGCTAAACGTCCAACTACCTCATTTTCAGCGTCAACTAATAACCACTCCTTATTTGAAGTTGCCTTATTGACAAATTTTGTTTTATAACTTAATGCGTCCACTTGATATGAATTTTAGTCTTTTCCCTGATTTAGGGGGTGCAAATGTATGAAGTTTTTTTAATCACGCAAAACTTTTTTGAAAAAACAGGGCTCTTTTTCAACTTTTTATCGTTTTTGATAGATATTTTCTGCATTTTCTGTAGTGACCCTCGCAATCTCGTCCAGGCCAATTTCCTTTATTTCGGCCATTTTCTTTGCCACCTCTAGCAAATACACGGGTTCATTGCGTTTGCCCCGCCAGGGAACCGGCGCCAAATAGGGGGCATCTGTCTCCAAAACAAAATGTTCGAGGCTGAGTTCACGCACTACGGGCTCCAAGCCACCATTTTTGAAGGTCAACACCCCGCCAATGCCCAGTTTAAAATCTCCCAGGTCGATGATCTGCTGGGCTTGCTCTAAAGTGCCCGAAAAACAGTGAAACACACTGCGGGGTCGTTTCTCACGACTTTTTAGTAGCGCATACATCTCATCAAAGGCCGAACGACAATGGATCGATACGCCATAATCAAACTCCAGCGCCCAGTCCAGTTGCTGCATAAAGGCCTTTTTCTGTGCTTCAATGTGGGTCTTATCCCAGTATAAATCAAGACCTATTTCACCGATGCCTGCAAATTGGCGTTTCTCCAGCCACTGACGCACGGTCGCCAACTGCTCCTCTGACTTCTCATCGACACTGCAAGGGTGCAAGCCCATCATCGCCAGACACTGCCCAGGATAGGCGGCTTCTACTTCTAGCATCGCCTCTATGGAACTACTGTCAATATTGGGAAGGTAATACCTACTGATTTGATTCGCGGTGGATTTCTGCATCAGACGCTTTAGATCTGCCGCAAATTCTTTTGAATATAAATGGGTATGGGTATCGGTAAATGTGTACGTCATTCGCTTCTTAATTCAGTGCCGACAGTGTCACCCTCACCACATTCTCCAACTCCTCGCGCGTGCCGCCGCTCTGACTAAGGACTTTCAACCCGCATAGGGCGTTGAATAAAAAGGGACTATAGGTTGCTGCGGGTTTTTTTAATAGTAGTACGTTTTTCTCCTTGGCGTCTTCGAGCCAGATTGTAAATAATTCTTGCGCACTTTCTTTGTTATTACAAACTACTTGCGCGGTCTTCTCACATTGCTTGCTCATTTCCGCTGCTGCATTAATCATCAGGCAGCCATTGTCTTCCGGGTGACTAATCAAATGATTGACGACCTCCTGAAATAACAATTCCAGTTTTTGTAAACCATTATTGGGGGTCGCATCTAAGGTCTTATAAGCGTCATTCTCCCGCTTCTTATAAAAGTCTAATGCCTGTAAATATAAAGTATGTTTATCTTTAAAACTGTCGTAAAGACTGCTGCGACTGAGTCCAGACGCCTTCAGAATCTCGTCAATGGAGGTGCCATTAAAACCTTTTTGGTGAAACATAGCAGCGGCTACTTCCAGAACTTTCTCCCTATTAAATTGTTTTACTTTTGGCATATCTCAAGGCTGCTTTGTAAAGTTAAGAATAGGGAATGAATAGTCCAAACCCTTTAAGAAAGCGTTACCAAATTCCAAAGTTTTCGTCGTACAGTCCTTTAAACCATTTCTCATGCCCATATTGCTTGGACAAATCCGCTTTTAATTCCGGAACGGTGTAAACTTTTTTCTTTTTGGGCAATTGAAAGGTGCTGGGGGGAGCGGCCATAAGTTCTACGGTTTTTGCAAAATACACAACGCCGCCATTCTCTGTCGCTATTCCCAAGATGGTGCCGGGTAATCCAAAAAAACTTTCCGGTCCTGTGGAAGGGACGATGTCATAACTGAACCAGGCATAGATTCTCGTGCTATCATTCGCGTCCCAGCTGGCTTTGCGACAGGTATAACCGGCAATCTTTCGGGTGCTATTGCTAATTTTCCATTGCCTGCGAAACAAGGTGTCTGTGAGGTGCAGTTGTTCGCCCCACATGGGTTTTACGAGGTAACGTTGGCCGGACTTAAAATTCTGATACACTGTGTTTTTAGAAGTGGTCCAGGAGAGGGTTTCCCGTAAATCAGATTCCTGCGGACGAAAAAGAGAGATCGTATCGGATACAAATAATTCAAAATTATCGACTTTGATTTTATCTTCTTCTTTTACCCAGCTGCTGACATCACGGTCTTTCGCAAACTTCTTATAAAGATTGGTTTTCCGCTCAAAGACAATGCGTGCGGAATGAATCTGCGCCACATACAGCAGTGGAGCAAAAAGAGAAAAAAGAAGTAGAAGGCTTTTTATTTTATTCATCTTCATCGTCTTTTGTTTTAGAGCTGTTGAACTTATACGTCAATTTTAAAAGGAAGTACCGTTTAATCACAACGGTCTTATCATCTACAATCTGATTGCTGCCAATGTTGCGCTGATTGCTGATGTTTTGATTCAATAAATCAAAGACATTGCCCGAGATAATCAGATTTTCCTGTTTCAGAAAGGCACGTCCCGCTGAGGCATTCCAAATCAGAAAATTTAAATTATAACCAGGGGTTCTGTTCCCATTATTGGTGTATTTGGCATCGCTTGCTATAAAAAATTGTTGGGGCAGTTTTAAAGTCAGATCGAGCTCTATATCATAGGTATAATAGGGTTGACTGGCAAGGGAACTGATGGTGGAGCGGGGCACCGTGTAATTATAGCCTGCAGCAACACGTGCATCGAGTTTTTCGGCGGACTTCTCGAAAGTTAGAGAGGGACTAAGGTTTAAATTTGTCGTTAAATTCTGTTGTCCATTAATGTAGCTGACTTGTTTGTTTCCACTGGTATTGAGCTGATAATAAACTTTGAGAAACTTTTTAAAGATGGGAAAGCCACCTCCTAGATAGAGATTGGCACTTTGATTTCCATTCACATTAATCATCTGACTAATGGACCGTCCAATTGAATCGTAGGTGATGAGACTGGAGAAGTCATTTCTTGTCGTACTCAAATAGAGTCCTGACCACATGTGCACATCGCTGATCCCTTTATAAAAATTGTAATTCACACTGACATTCTGGTCAAAGTTTGGCAGCAAGCTGGGGGTGCCGATGGAGAGCTGGTTGGGATCCGTGTTGTCGGTCACCGGTTGCATTTTTTGCAAATCCGGTAATTGAGACTCGGTTGCGTAACGCACATCGAAATTGGTACCTTCATTTATTCGCCAATGAAAGTTGGCACCAGGGAGCAATATTTCCTGATGCTGACTCAGTCGTTTACCGGTGCTGCGGTTATAGTTCTGCTGTGAAACCGATCGTGCCTGCGTTCCCAGACTGATTCTGTATTTTTTCACCTCGTATACCAGATTCATTCCTCCTTTATTGGTCATCCGCGTATTTTGAAAACTGTTGCTCAAAAGGGGATTAAAAATATCGTAGGCAGTTCCTGCAAAATCATAAGTGTTTCTGGTATTGGCAGAAACCGAATTAGCGAACAGGTAATTAAAATTAAGTTTAAATTTTTTCGTCAGCGGTTCCTGATAACTGAAGGTAAAATTTTGATCCGTTTTTTCATTTAGCTGAGCACGCTGCTGATTGACAAGGGAGTCCTTTGCCAAGGGCTGGTAGGACCGATAGAGGAAGGCGAAATCGGATTTGACCTGACTTGTGATCACGGAAGGCTGATAACCAAAAGAGAGAACACGGTCCTTTTTTTTAAAATTTCTAACGAGCTTCAGTAAAATAGAGGCATCACTGCTCTCCGTGGAAGCACTATTTTTTGTTTGCGTTTCGCGGGTCTGAATCCCATCCTGCGTGATAAATGCATCAGACTGGTCCTTCGCCAGTGTTGATTTTGAAAATTTTAGTTTCGGTAGGATAAATAGCTCCGTGAGTGAATCCACTTTTTGTCGCACATTCATGTTGAAGGCGTGACCTTCACTCGCGCGCGCGGTCGCAATAATCCGGCGCGTACTGAACGAGGTGTCCTTCAAGAAATTCTGCGTATTGGTTTCAGAACCCTGCTCCAACTGATTTTGATTATACGTGTAATCTGCATTGATTTTCAGGTTCTTTCCAAACTTGTCATTAAAATAAAAGCCGGCTTTTAATGTCCTTGGTATTCCGGTCCCTGCTGACTGATTGCTGGTCCAGCTGTTGGACTCTTCATCAAAATTCCAGCCTTGTTCATTTGTTAGGCCGTACTTCCAAGCATCATCACCGCCAAAAGCTTGCTTGGGTGTATTCGCACTCAGCGCGAACACAGAGGCTTTCTGGTTCCCCTTAAAACGATTCGCTAGGGCTTCTCCTTCATAAAACTTTTTAAAATCCGAAGCACCAGAGACTTTTCCAAAATATCCTTTTTTAGCCTCCTCTTTCATTTGCAGATTGAGGACTTTCAGCACATCACCAGAGGCATCATCGGTACCTTCTGCTTTTTTTTCATAAACCTGGACATTGGCGATGGAAGAGGCGTTGAGGTTTCTGGTTGCTATGGTGGGATCGGTTCCAAAAAATTCATCACCATCTACCAGCACCTGATCTACGTTTTTGCCTTGAAGGGTAATCTTTCCCTGTGCATCGACCCGGAAACCTGGGAGTTTCTTCAGCAAATCCTCGACCGTGGCATTGGCTTTGGTCTTAAACGAATCTGCAGTAAAGATTAGCGTATCGCCTTTGTAGAACATTTTGTCCCGGTAAGCAAGGATTTCAATTTCAGCCAAATTTTGGGACTTTGGCGGTAAGTGCACATTTTTAAATTGTATGAGGGTGTCTTTTTCAGCGACATCAAATACGTAGATTTTATCGGAAAAGAAGGGATGGGAAATGACAACCAGGTAGGTGTCGCGGGGGATGGTTATGGGGGTAAATAATCCTTTTGAATCGGTCCGTGTATAGGCAACGAGGCTGGAATCACTGAAGCGAAGGGCCATTAAGACGGCATTCGGTAAGCCGCCTTCATTGCTGGTGTCCTTCACATTCCCGCGAATTTTTACCGTCTGCGCGGCGAGCAAAAAAGGTAGCATGAGCAGGCTCAAAAGCCAGAGTTTTTTCATAGTTAGTAGCAAAACATAATAAAGGTAGGGGAAAAAGATACAATATTATAACAGGAAAAATTCAGTCTTTGGGGAGCGGCATAAGTATTTGATGGAAGAGGCGGCAATTTAATACATTTGAACTATGTTGATCCGCATAAATGGTGAGCAGCCTGATACAAAGGCCCTTGATAAAATAGTAAACTGTTTAAAAGAGGGAGGGGTTATTATCTATCCCACGGATACGGTGTATGCCCTTGGCTGCGACTTCACGCAGGCAAAGGCAGTAGAGCGGGTTTGCAAACTAAAAGGCATCAAGCCGGAGAAGTCCAATTTTTCTTTTGTCTGCTCGGACCTGAGTCATCTTTCTGAATTTACGGGAGCTATTCCCAATCATGTTTTCCGGGTCATGAAAAAAGCATTTCCTGGTCCCTACACGTTTATTCTTGAAGCGAATGGCAAGGTACCTAAACTGCTGAAGCAAAACCGCAAAACGGTGGGGATTCGTATTCCTGATCATGTCATTTGTAAAGCCATTATTACGGCGCTTGGCAATCCCCTACTATCGACATCGCTGCACGATAGCAGTGATGATATTCTGGAATATTTTTCAGATCCCGAAGTGATTCACCGGCAGTATGAAGATTTGGTGGACTTGGTGGTGGACGGTGGCTTCGGTAATATCTATCCCAGCACCGTTATTGATTGTAGTCAGGGCGAGTTTGAAATTGTGCGGGAAGGGGCGGGGAGTCTCGATATTCTTAATTGATTCCAGCAAAGTACCCAACAGCGAGTTCGTAGCTTTTGGCTCCGAATCCGCTAATGGAGCCAATACATTTGGCACCGATAAAAGAGCTATGGCGGTAATCTTCCCTTGAAAAAATATTACTCAGGTGTACTTCTATTACTGGCGATGAAATGGCGGCAACTGCATCAGCCAGGGCAAGCGATGTGTGCGTATAGGCTCCGGCATTTAAAAGAATGCCATCAACGGAAAAGCCAACTTCCTGAAGCACATTAATTAATTCGCCTTCGACATTACTTTGAAAAAAGGTAAAATGGATGTGCGGAAATTTTTTCTGAAGGGATTCGTAAATGGCTTCAAGATCGGTGTGACCATAGATTTCCGGTTCTCTTTTTCCAAGCAGGTTAAGATTGGGGCCATTTATTATTGCTATCTTCATGAGGTGAAATTAAAGAAAAATAAGCACTGGTGGTAGCATGAAACAGGGGGAATGGATGTCTTATTTAAAACGGTTTAGGGTCTTTCTGCAATTGGAGCGGTCGTTGTCTGAAAATTCTATTGAGGCTTATGAAGATGATTTACTTAAACTGCAGCACTATGCCTTGCTTTTTTGCGGAGGCTGCTCACCGCTTGCCTTAACATCAAAACAGTTAGGAGCTTTTGTGGAGTGGCTCGCAGAGATTGGTTTTTCGGCGGGGACACAAAGTCGCATTATCTCTGGCATCAAGACCTTTTACAAGTTTTTATTACTGGAAAGGGAATTACTTCAAAGTCCCGCCCACTTGCTCGAGACACCGCGTATTCGCCGCAAATTGCCGGTATTTCTGGATGTCGCTGAAATCGACGCTCTACTCAACTGCATCGATCGGAGCACGGCAGAGGGCGAACGTAATTTAAGTATGCTGGAAACGCTTTACAGTTGTGGCCTGCGGGTTTCTGAGTTAACAGGACTGCGGCTCAGTGATCTGCACCTGGAGCAGGATTATCTCCGAATTGTTGGTAAGGGTAATAAAGAAAGGCTGGTCCCCATTGGCACCCGTGCTCGCCAGTTGATGACGCGGTACATTAAAGAGGTGCGTTGCCATTTACCCTTGCAGAAGGGCTTTGAAGATGTGGTGTATTTGAACCGAAGGGGCCGTTCTCTTTCGCGGGTCATGGTATTTTATATTGTAAGAGATTTAGCGGACAAAGCAGGCATCAAGAAAACACTTAGTCCGCACTCTTTCCGCCATTCATTTGCTACCCATCTGGTGGAGGGGGGTGCAGATTTACGCGCAGTTCAGGAGATGTTGGGTCATGAGAGCATTACCACGACCGAGATTTATACACATTTGGACCGTCAGTTTTTACGGGATAACATTCTTAGTTTTCATCCTCGGAATAAAATTTAGTAACTTTACGAAAGACGATGAAAAGTTTTAATATCCCTGAGTTTTACAGAAGTCCGGTCATCTCCCGGGTTAAACAATACCGGAAACTACAGGATCCCCGAAAAAAAGATAATGCACCGACTGAGCTGGATTTTGGTCCTCTCCAATACTTGCTTGCCAGACATTTTGGTTTTTGTTATGGCGTGGAGAATGCCATAGAGATTGCATTTCGCGCAATTGAGGAAAATCCTGGAAAAAAAATTTACTTGCTGAGCGAAATGATTCACAATCCCGATGTCAACCAAGATCTGACGGAGCGCGGGGTACGTTTTCTGCAAGATACACATGGGCAGCAACTAATTTCATTTGACAGCCTTACTTCAGAGGACATTGTGATGATTCCTGCTTTTGGTGCTCCGCTTGAACTGCTGAGTTTATTAGAGCAACGAGGTATCGCCACAGAGAAGTACAATACGACCTGTCCCTTTGTGGAGCGGGTCTGGAAAAAATCAGAACAAATAGGACAATCTGCGCACACCATTATTATTCATGGTAAATATCAGCATGAAGAAACGCGTTCTACTTTTTCGCGCAGTGCAAGGGATAGCGGTGCAGTAGTGGTGGTAAGGGATATGGCGGAAGCAGAAAAACTAGCAGCTTATATTCATGGTCATGGTTCGCAGGCTGCGTTTGAAAAAGAATTTAAAGACCGTTTCTCGAAAGGTTTTGATATCAAAAAACACTTTGACAAAGTCGGTGTGATTAATCAAACCACGATGTTAGCGGCGGAGACGCAGGCGATTGCAGATTTTTTCAAAAATCAAATGGTACTGAAGTTCGGTCCGGACCAAATCGCGGGGCACTATGCGGATACCAGGGATACCCTATGTTATGCCACGAACGAAAATCAAGATGCGACCTATGGGCTTTTGAATTCAGAGGCCGATTTGGCCCTGGTCATAGGTGGCTACAACAGTAGTAATACCTCTCACCTTGCAGATTTGTTAGCGACAAAATTCAAGACCTATTTTATTTCTTCTGCGCAGGAAATCAAAGACGATGGTAGTATTCAGCATTTCGACTATGCGACCAAACAACTCCTTCAGACCAGTGGTTTCCTTCCAAAAAAAGACAAGTTACGAATCATCCTTACCAGCGGTGCTTCATGTCCTGATTCTATCTTGGAAGCAGTGATGGACCGCATCAATAGTTTTTATAATGTCCTTTCGGAAGAACAGGTACTTAAGCATTTACAACCCGTTTAGCATGCAGATAAATCTTAGCAAACCCATTATATTTCTTGATATTGAAGCGACTGGACTGAGTGTGGGTTCGGATCGGATTGTAGAGCTTTCTTTAGTAAAAGTGCATCCTGATAACAGTACGGAAGTCCGCACAGACCGCGTTAATCCAGGCATTCCTATTCCAGATGTGGTTTCTAAAATTCATGGCATTTACGATGCGGATATTCAGGAGGCAGCCACCTTTCAGGAGTTGGCGCCAGCACTTTTGAAATTCATTGGTAATGCTGACTTGGCGGGTTACAATTCTAACAAGTTTGATATTCCACTGCTTGCTGAAGAGTTTTTACGTGCAGGATTTGACTTTGATTTGGACAATCGCAGGTTACTGGATGTGCAGAATATTTTTCATTACATGGAGCCTCGTAATCTTAGTGCAGCTTATCGTTTTTATTGTGGAAAGCCCTTATTAAAGGGCCATACAGCAGAAGCTGACGCCTTGGCCACGCTTGAGGTTTTTCGTTCCCAGCTAGAAATGTATTCTGGTAAAGAAGTAGAAGATGATAAGGGGAATAAAAGTATTCCTGTAGTGAACGACATTGCCAAGTTAAGTGAATTAAGTGCACGGACTCGTAATGTGGATCTTGCAGGCCGCATTGTTTACAACGAGAAAGGGGTAGAAGTTTTTAGTTTCGGAAAACACAAAGACAAACCGGTGACCGAAGTTTTCACAAAAGAACCCAGTTATTATTCCTGGCTGATGAACGGTGATTTTCCGCTCTATACAAAAAAGGTAGTGACGCGGCTTCGTCTCGCCATGAAGTAATTATTTTTTTGCGGCCTGTTCAGTGGCTTTCCTGACACTTCCGTGTTTGAGTAGGAGATTTTTAGCTTCCTCATAATCACTGATGCCAGTGTTGCGCATTAGCATGCGTGTTCCTCGGTCCACGAGTTTATTATTACTTAGCTGCATATCCACCATTTTATTTCCCTTCACGCGTCCCAGCTTAATCATAGCGGCGGTGCTGATCATGTTTAGGGCCAGTTTTTGGGCAGTGCCACTTTTCATGCGTGTTGAGCCGGTCACAAACTCAGGCCCCACAATAATTTCAACGGGAAAGCGCGCAGTTGCGGCTAGTTCAGAGTGACTGTTACAGGTAATACACCCGGTGACAATGTTCATGGCATTACACTTTCTAAGTGCCGCAATCACGTATGGCGTGGTGCCGGATGCCGCGATGCCAATCACGATATCATTTGCAGAAATAGCGTGTTCCTGAAGGTCCAGCCAACCTTGCTCAAGATCATCTTCGGCGAATTCTACTGCTTTTCTGATGGCCTGGTCACCGCCTGCGATCAGCCCGATGACGAGACCTTGGGGAATACCATAGGTGGGGGGACATTCGCTGGCGTCCACTATTCCTAGTCTGCCGCTGGTACCTGCCCCGAGGTAGAATAGGCGTCCTCCTTTTTCGAGTGCAATCACCACCTGATGCGTCAGGGCTTCGAGCTGAGGAAGGGCTTTTGCAACGGCTGCAGGGACGGTGTTATCCTCGCGGTTCATGTTGCCAAGGAGCTGTTGAAGGCTCATTTTTTCAAGATCCTGATAGTTTGAATCCGCTTCGGTTGTTTTCATGTCTAAAGTTATTCAAAAAAAAAGCTGTCCGGTAGGGACAGCTTTTCCTTTTTTCAAGAGGGTTTTGTTACTTGGTAACGATTAGTTTCGCAGTGCGTTTTGTACCATTTTCGCCAGTAACATTCACTAGGTAGATACCTGCAGTGAGATTGGCTGTATCCATGGTGTAAAGGCTGTTTGCGGACACATCGCTGAGTTCTTCTGTCTTGATCAGGCGCCCGCTGAGGTCCATAATCGTGAGACGTGCATTTTGTTCGTTGAAACCTTCGAAGCTAATATTTACGTTGGCAGAGCTTGGATTTGGATAAATCTTCAAGCCTTCTAACGAGCTGCGGGAAATTTCTGATTCTTGAATACCCACATAATAGTTTTTCAGAAGTTCAGTATTTGTCCATACACCACGACCGTTGGTTGCAATGTAGATTTGCCCCGAGTTATAACAATCCCATGGCATAAGCACCTGTTGTTTCACATCAAAGATCTGCACATTTGGTACCTTACTAGTTGAATTGTTATTTACATTCACCCAGTTACCACTCGTAATGTCGGAAGTGTAATAAAGCCCCTGATCTGTACCCAGGTAAACTTTTTTCACATCATCTTTTTCGATTAGGGAGCAATAGGTTCTCATATTCGTCAGACCTGCATCTTTTTTCTGCCAGCTGATCGAATTGGATGTTTTGACATTTGAGGTACCTGAATGCATGACGATACCTGTTGTACCAGTCTGTGCCGGGTTATTGAAGGTTACGACCAATTGTGCATCATCTTTTGCGACACTGATGCTTGTTACTGGGACATCAAAACTTCCGATCAGTGTTGTTCTGTATGGGGAGTTCATGTTAAGAATAGCAGCATTCGGCAAATTACCACTTGCGGTGTTATATTGGAAGATATCTGTGTGGAACTTACCATTATAGCTGGTTGGAGACAGGTCCATGATGTCCGTGATGTGGGACACACGGTAAAGTTTATTTGCATCTGTCGCGTAATATAACTCAGTACCGCTTTTGCTCCACTCTAGGATAGTAGGACGACCATCCACTGTAATGGTGTTGGTGCTTGCATTACCATTTGAATCATCGGTCATTGCACCACTTTGTGAAACCCGCACAAAGTTGCCTGGATCATTCAGTGCGAGTGGATTTTTAGAGACCGCTACGGCATCCGCATTCCCTGAAATTTCACCGTTTGTTACACAAACAGCCAGACGAGCAGAATAGCGCATTGGTATTTTAACCGGCGCATTGTTTGGAGGAAAAGGTACAACCGCTGTTCCAATCACACTGCTCACACGAACCGGGTAACTAGCGGTGACCGTACTTGTGTTCGCGCCAATCAGTGTGTTAGAGCTTACACCTGCTGCGGTATAAGTAGAAATAGCAACAGAAGGCGTAATTAGCACACTGAACACCGGTGAGGCTTGTGTCACATTACCGGGATTAAGTACATAGCTACTGGAGGCGATGCTCAACACAGATACAGCGGTTAAGGTACCGGTACCCGTCTGTGTCACCGTATAGTTTGTAGCTACAGTAGGTGTCACCAGAAATTTAACAGAGGTGGTAGCAGTAGCTGCAAGTGTCTGTGTCGTGCCACCCGGTTGAATCTGGAAACTATACGTGCTACCAGACACATTGGTGTTGGTAGTGACAGATAGCGTGTATTCAACTGGTTTAGCAGAAATGGTATAAGTTCCATACTGAGTCAGAGTAACACTTTTTTGTCCAAGCATGTTCACCGTTACGGGGAGTGTCGCGCTGCTAACATTCAAAGGCGCTACAACATAAGTTGGATTGCTCACAGCAGCGTTCGCAGTGGTCGTCACTTGGTAAGCGGGTCCTGAACCATACTGCCAATTCGCATTTGTAGGGAAGACCGAGCGATAAGGAGTAGTGAGGGTCGAGATGTTATTATCAGTCACTGCGACACTATCTCCCGCCTTATATTTATAAAAGACAGTGGCGTAAACGCGGTAATGTGCAGGATTGGTGGTGCTTACCGTCTTATCTCCAAAAGGTGGTGCAAGGAAAGCGACCGTGATATCATCTATTAGGGTCGCGTTATTTAAGGTTACGGTTGGTGATTCAGGACCATTATCACCGCCAACGGTGGCGACACTGCCAGACAAGGTTGTCAGTGTTCCTGAGTTTACATAGTTATTATTTAATTTAATCGTAATAGTTTTTCCAGTCGTGAACGCCGGTGGGTTAGCAGTTTGCGCAAGCGCAAGGGTTGCCGTACGGATTACCATACTATCAACTTGTGCAAAGCGGTTGGGGCGATTTGTATTCAGTGTGAAAATCCGTGTACTGGTTAATTCAGCCAGTGATGCAACAGAGGTCTGGAAACGCAGGGAGTCATTATAGAAAACGACCTGATCAGGATTGCTTGGATTCTGACCGTAGTATTCCCATAATTTAAAGGGGGTTCCAGTTGTGATGTTGGCATTGCTGAAGGCCTGGGGCTCAGGCGCCAGGCGGGAGAGTGCGCCGGTATACTTGTTCACCGAGTAGAGTGTGGGCGAAGATGTTTTTACATTAGAGCTTCTGTAGATAGCGCCAGAACCGGTGGTTGCAAACGCAGCATTTGGCAAAATTTTAGAATATTCGGTATTATAAATATCCCCGCTGAGGTAACTGCTTTCTTGAGTTACCAGGGAGGAGGTACCGGAATAATAAATTAATCCGTTTCCGCCTGTTCCACCAATAAATCCACTGTAAGGCACTACTTTGGTGCCACCCGCGGTGCTACCAGCATTTTCACCAACTGGGAAGCGCTCGATACTCACGGAGTTAAACTGCCCTGTCACCAAGCCTTTGTAAAATGGCTGAAAAGAAGGAATGCTCGTCTGTGAATTTACTGTCAAATCGGTACTGCGGTAGATACCGGCATCTGTAATAAAATAATATTTAGTGTTTGGACTTGCAGGAATGATTTTGACATCATGAATATTTTCGTGGAGATAAAACGGGGTGTTGACCGCAAAATTACTTCCGATTCGCTGCCAGGTTCCGATTGGATTGGAATCCGAATCTCCATTCGAGCCTACATTTCTTTTCCAGATGTACATGCTGTACCCGCCGTAGAATAGGGTATGGCGGTCGGTTGGACTCACGGTGATCACATGTGCATAGTCACCGGAAGCGATAAAGCCGTTGGACAGTGGGTCTAACATCGGTGAACCTTGAACGATCAGCGCCCATGTGGTTCCCGCATCATAACTCACGAAGAGACCTTTCATGGAGGCGGAGAAATTGTTCTTTCCATCGGTGTTCTTATTCGCACAGGAAGCATAGATGGTATTGTTATCGCCAGGAGCAATGGCGAGTTCAATCCGTCCGTAGTTTTTGTCAGGAAGGACAGAAGAGGTCGGCGTACATTCTGAAAAAACTGTCAATGCGGAAGTCGACTTAAAAATCCGTGTCGCTGTCAGGGTAGAGGTACCCGACTCCGAACCAACACTGCAGTAAAGATTTCCTGCGGCATCAAATTTCACATCTTGACCGCTAATATTTGTTGCGGTTGGGATCCCCGGCGCGAGGTTAAATGAGCTTCCCCCATTGGTACTAATGTAAACTCCATTGTTAGTCGTCAGTGCAATGTTATTGGAGCTAGCGGGACTAACGGCTACTCGGTTGATCACGGTTCCAACGACGGAGCTGCTTACTACTTGCGTTAATGAATTTCCAGTCAACTTATACAGACCTGTACCTGGTAAGGCTTTTGCTTTCTGACCAAGGCGAAGAAAGCCCTCGCCAGTAGCAGCGTAAATGGTACCATCTGGTGCTTGAGCCATGTAACTAATATTTCTTACAGATCCCTGATCATCAACTGGCTCCCAGTTCACACCTCCATCGATACTTTTAAAGACACCGCTGGACGTGCTACCCACAAAAAGCGTTTTGCCGCTTGCATCGTTTTTATCCACCACCATGTTACGGGCGCGCCCCGCAGTATAAATCGGACCGGCGGGTGACCATTTTTGCTGGGCTTCAACGAGGCTGCTCATCCCTGTGATTGCTACCAGAGCAAGGATTTTTGTATACTTCTGTATCATATTCATCATTTCAAATGCTTTGTATGCGGAATCTTTATTAGAAAAATCAAATTTGTCCAATTTTCCTGACATAACAAAATGAAAATGACCACTTTTTTGCAAAAAAGTGGTCATTTTTTAGAACTGGTCCCTCTCTCCCCATTACTGGTTGAGCAGGCAGTCAGACTGGTCGTTAAAACTTAAAAACGCTCCAGTTGAGAGAAGAAAAAATTCGACTCAATCTGCGCATTTTCGTCACTGTCGCTACCATGCACAGCGTTTGCCGCGATGGATTTAGCGAAGGTACGGCGAATGGTGCCTTCTTCTGCTTTAGAAGGATCTGTGGCGCCAATCAACTGACGGTAATCCGCTACTGCATTGTCTTTTTCAAGCACAGCTGCCACGATTGGTCCGCTGCACATATAATCGGTTAATTCCCCGAAAAAAGGACGCTCTTTATGAACTTCATAGAACTTACCAGCTTGTTCTCTGGTCATCTGCATATATTTCATCGCACGGATCTGGAATCCAGCTTTATTAATCATTGCTAAAATAGGGCCGATGTTATTTGCCTCTACGGCATCGGGCTTAATCATGGTGAACGTAATATTACCTGTCATTTTCGTTTTTATAGGACTGCAAAGATACCAATTCAGACCTGCTTTTGCAAATAGGGCGGCGGTAAATTTTTGTAAGGGAAGATTCGTAATTTTAAGGTTTATGGCGAAGCGGTGGATTGTATGATGAATCAACAGACATTTGAATTATTGGTTTTAGGTTGCTCTTCCGCGAGTCCCACTTCTGAGCGCAATGCCAGTGGCCAATTGCTCAACATTGCTGAGCGATTTTTCTTGATCGACTGTGGAGAGGCAACGCAGATTCAGTTGCGGCGTTACAAAGCGAAATTCCAGTCCATCGGCCATCTTTTTATCAGTCATCTTCACGGTGATCATTTTTTTGGGGTGCCGGGGCTCATTAGCAGCATGCACCTGCTCGGACGGCAGAAACCTTTACATATTTATGCACCCGCTCCTTTGAAAGAGATGCTGGACCTCGTGATGGGGATGAGTGACACCCGACTCCGATTTGAACTAATTTGGCATTTTACAGGAGAAACGGGTCTCCATCTATTGATGGAAGATGAAAAGGTGCAGGTTTTCTCTTTTCCCCTTTCACACCGTATTCCATGCCATGGCTTTCTTTTCCGGGAAAAACCCCTGCCACGAAAAATTGACAAGTATAAGCTCGCGCGCTTAAAAATTTCTGTTGCAGATATCCTAAAACTTAAAGCGGGAATGGACGTGCTGAACGAGGAGGGTGTGCTGATTCGCAATGCGGACGCCACACTTGATCCTCCTGCAAGCAGGTCCTACGCCTATTGCAGTGATACCCGTTTTGATGTGCGCGTGGCTAATTATGTGCAGGGGGTTGATTTACTGTACCATGAAAGTACGTTCCTCGATGATCAAGAGCAGCGGGCTAAAGCCACTTTTCACAGCACGGCGGCCCAGGCGGCTGAGATAGCACGAATAGCTGGGGTTAAAAACCTGTTAATTGGCCATTATTCGGCTCGTTACCGAGAACTTCAGGGTTTTGAGCAGGAAGCAGGTCGCATTTTTCCCGGAGTCCAGTTGGCAAATGATGGTAAAAAAATCAAAATTTAACAGGGGATAGTGGGAGTTTTGTATCTTTGCGGTGTATGATTAAGGTACTGATTGCAGACAAGAATTTTTTATCCCGAATCGGGCTAGAACTTCTGGTGAATGAGCTCAAGGGTTTTGAGCGCGTTCCTTCTGTTTGCGGTGGCGTGGAAGATTTGACCAATCAACTAAGTCTTTCTAAACCACATCTGTTGATCGTCGATTTTTTTTCCCTTGGCATTTCCATCGCTGAATTAAGGGTGTTGACGGAGAAGTACAAAAAAACTCGTTTCTTGGTGATCACACCCATGCTTTCAAAAGCTGACTTATTAAAAGTCACTACCAGTGGTATCAGCAGTTATCTGCTAAAAGACTGCGAGCGGACGGAGATACTCGATGCCATTAATGCCACGATCAAAGCCGAAAAATTTATTTGTGGAAAAATTTTGGCGGTCCTTGCCGCCAGTCCCGAAATTATAACAACCAATAGTTTTATTAAAACCTTAAGTTGTGACGGACTGGGAGTAACGGAGCGTGAAATTGATATTATCCGAGGGATAGCAGAGGGACTTTCCAATAAACTCATCGCCGATAAATTAAAGTTAAGCACCCATACGGTCAATACACACCGTAAGAACGTCATGAATAAATTGGGTGTCAATAACACCGCTGGCGTGGTGATGTTTGCAGTTAAAAATCAACTGCTCGAAACAAATTTCGATTTCTAAATTAGTTACGTTTATCGGGTCTTATTTGCTTAGAACGTCCTTCTCAGCTGGTAAAACGACGTTTCCGAAGGTAGTATTGTAGTACGCCAAAGAGGAGGACGAGCAGGAGTGGCAGGGCCACATTTATAAATTGCCATTTGTGTTTCTGCAAACTTATTTTCTTCTTGTCCAACAATCGCAGTTTTACTTCACGGGAGCGTAATTGAAGCATGCCTTCATCATCGAGTAGATAATTGACGCAATTCAAAAGAAAGGTCTTGTTGGCGAAGTTTTGTCTCGTATTCCGGTCAAAGCCCAGCGGGAAGACTTGGCGGGTCGATTTATTGATATCGTTTAGAGCGACATCCCCATCCGCTACCACAATCATTTTTGTATTTTTCCCGTGGTCGATGTGTTTAAACGCAGTGTCATTCAGCAATGCCGCAGGCAGACGGTTCTCCACAAAACTATTAAATTCTCCTTCGAGCAGACAGGCCATGGGCTGATAGGAATTTTTAAATTGGGATTCCCGTTGGCGGATTTTCACCATCGACAAATAGATGCGCGCTGGTGTGGGAACGGTCTTCGTATTTTTAGAGGAGCTGAGCAGAATGGTCTTCTTAATGCCATGCGCCGAGGTGATGGTATCCAGTGTACTAGCAAAATCAAATTTAATAAGGTCCAGATTCTTGACGATGGGGTGATTTGAAGCTGGTAAGATAAGGGGTGTGTACAACCACGGAAAGAGCTGGAAGCGTGGTTGTCCATTTTGATACCCTACATTGATATTATAGTAGCCACACTGCAGGTCCATCACCAGTTCAGAGTTAAGCCGCACCCCATACTTATAGAGCATTTCTTCAATACCAAGTGGCCGGTTAAGTCCCATGGTATAGCCCTTTCTGAGCGAATCAGTATTTGTCTGCACGGGGTCAATGAGCCACAACACTTTACCCCCGTTCATAATGTATTGGTCAATCACGTACAGGTCGCGGTCAGGAAAAATACTATCCGGTTGCGTAATCACCAGCAGATCTGTTCCTTTTAAGGCACTGAGTTCATGGCCTTTTGCTATTTGTAAAGTGTTAACGCGGTAATATTCTGAAAGCGCATACATAAAACTATATTGCTTTAAGGTATCTGCTTCGCCGTGACCTTGAAGGAAAGTGACTTCAGGTTTTTTTGTTCTTTGTAATTTGCGGATGGCGTTGGTTAGACTGTATTCCAGTTCCTCTACGCTATTATTGACAGAGGTCTCGCTATCGATTCCCGGTGTTTGACGGCTGAAGATTTGCCAAACACTTTCTTTGCCCTTGTAGGAAATAATAGCGCCCGGCCAGATTCTTGCCTGGGTTGTTTTATCCTTGCCTCGCGTGGTCACATCTTCCGGCATCAGGCCCTTGTCATACAATTGTTTTTCAAGGCTGTTGGTTTCCTCCCTAGTCATGCCATCGCCCGGCGTAATAAACTCGTATTGCACCTGATTATTACTGTAAGCGCGGAATTCATCTAGTATTTCACGACTTTCATTTTTGAGACGGGTAAAGGCTGGATTAAAATCCCCGCTGAGGTACACTTTCAGATACACCTGATCATCGAGTTTCGCCAATAGTTGGCGCGTTGAGGAGGCCAGCGTGTAGCGTTTTTCACTGGTCAAGTCAAACCGTTTGAAGGCATAGGAGCCGATAAAATTAGCGAGCAGAATAATGACTGCCCAACTGAGTAGGGAAAGGATATCCTTTTTTTTCCGATTGCTTGGTTTAGTGACTACCATTTTCTGCTTTCAAGAACAAGTTTGGTGAATAAATTGAAGAGCAGGGTGATGCTGATAAAGTAAAGAATGTCCCGCGTATCCATGACGCCGCGGCTCATGCTGACATAGTGATCATTGATTCCCAGTGCTTTGATAAAGGCCGCACTTTGTCCCAGCACCCCGCTATCGGCCAGGTACTCAAATCCCGTGTAAAAAAAGAACGATAAAAGCATCGCCATAATAAAAGCGATGACCTGATTATCAGCAATACTGGAAGCGAATAAGCCGATGGCCACGAAACCTGCACCGAGAAACAAAAGTCCCGCATAGGAGCCCCACATGCCGCCAGTATCCAGATTGCCCTTAGGTGCGCCAAGGACATGTACACTGTAATAATAAATCAGCGTTGGTAAGAGTGAGACAAGAACTAGACTCAGTCCTGCCAGGTATTTCGCAAAAACAATCTGCCAGTCTGTTAATGGTCTGGTGAGCAACAGCTCAATGGTGCCCGTCTTTTTTTCTTCACTGAACGAGCGCATCGTAATAGCGGGAATCAGAAAAAGATAAACCCAGGGAGCGATAAAGAAAAGCGGATCCATATTGGCGAATCCATTGTCCAGTATATTATACCCGCCACCTTCTGATGGTAAAATCCACATAAACACACCGATAAGTGTCACAAAGACGCTGATGGCGATATAGCCAATCAGTGAGCTAAGAAAACTTCGGATTTCCTTAAGATAAAGGCTGAACATAAAAGCAAAAATACATAATGTTTCTGGTATGTCGTTTCTCTTCCTTCGCGGGATTATTCTTCGTCATCTGACAAGTTTAAGGAGCTGGTATTATCCAAAATATCATAAACCTTATGTGTCTGATAGGCGGAGCTGTTGAGTTGATTGCTGAGAATTACTACAGTCAAGGTATCATGCAGTCGGCGATGAAAGGAAGATCGGTAACCGTGCCACCAACCATTGTGATATACTTCTTTTTTCACTGGATCATTAAAATCTTTCATCCGCCAGCCATACCCGTAATTGGTCAATTTTTTTTCACGACTAAAAGCGGTGTAGGCCAGTTGCTGGGTTTCGGGACGGATGATGCGGTTTTGATAAAGTGCTTCGCTGAAGAGGAAAAGATCGAAAGGCGTGGAGTAAATACTCTTGTCGCCCAGCACAAAATCACTGGCATCGAAGGCTACTGGTCGCCACCGAGCATCATAAGGATGGGTGACATTGGCCGCATGCAGATCAATGTCCATAATCGTCGCGGTATTTTTCATCCCTAGTGGAACAAAAAGTTCTTCTTTCAGAAATTGAGAAAAACTTCTTCCGCTGGTCTTTTCCACTAGCAGAGCCAGCAAAGCATAATTTGTATTACTGTAATTAAAGCGTCTGTCTGGATGTAAATAGGCTTGTGTGTGCTTTCCGATGAAGCAGGCATACATTTCCGTGTTGGTCATCTGGTAGTTGGGCCGGCAGATTTCTGAGTTGAGTGTGTAAATATAGTTTGGAAGTCCGGAGCGGTGATTGAGCAGGTCTTTTATCCGCACAGCGGGGTAGGGGAAATCGGGGAAATAGCTGGCAAAGGGTAATTCAATGTCCAACTGGTGTCGCTCATGCAGAAGCAGCACCGCTGTGGCAGTGATGACCTTGCTCACCGAGGCCAACTGAAACATAGAACTGTCGGTCAAAAAAACCTGCGTTTCTTTGTTGCTGTAACCGATGGATTTCCGAAAGAGAATTTTTCCTGCTTTGGCCACGATGACGCTGCCATTAAACATGTTCTGACGGTTCATATCGCTGAACAATTGGTCCAGTTTTTCCGCAATGACTTTTTGTTCTTTACTATTAAGACGGCTCACTTCTGCTTTCCCTGGCTTAGAGTAGGCGTGAGATTCAGTGCTCGAATTACCGCAGCTCAGGAACATGATTAATAAAGTGCTTAACAGAAATGTTTTATTCATTCTTTTCTTCTGCTTTTTTTAGGTAAGGATTTAGTTTTGTCCGACGCGTCGTTGTATTTATCGTAATCTAATTGATTACCCCAGAAGCTCATCTGTCTGCTGATCCAGTTTTTTCTTTTTGCCACATAGGCACTGGCAGGATTAGCACTATATCTGAGCGGAGAAGGAAGAATGGCAGCAATGGCCGCACTTTCTTCTTTACTGAGTTTACTTGCTTTTTTATGAAACCAGTAATCGGCAGCGGCTTCTGCACCGTAAATTCCTTTTCCCATTTCAATGCTATTGAGATACACCTCCATAATACGTTCTTTACTCCAGAGCAATTCAATCAATAAAGTAAAGTAAACTTCGCATCCTTTGCGGAGATAACTTCGACCGGGCCACAGAAACACGTTTTTTGCGGTCTGCTGTGAAATGGTGCTGGCGCCTCTCAGTTTACCTCCGTTTTCATTGGTTTTCATTGCTTTTTCAATGGCAACGAAATCAAAGCCGTAGTGTTTCAGGTAATTCTGATCCTCACTGCACACGACCGCCAACTGTAATTTTGGGGAAATTTGCTCTAGTGGCACCCAGTCGTGACGCAGTACCATTTTTTCACCGTTAGTTTTTTGTTCCACGCAGCGGATGATCATGAGCGGGGTCAGCGGAACAGGCACCCAGCGGAACATCAAAACAAAAAGCACACTGAGGAGAAGGAGTGCAATAACAATCCTTAACACTATTTTGAATATGCGTTTTAATAAAAACAAGTTAACAGCTGCAAATCTATTTGTAATTTTAAACTTCTGCGTTTTAAATTAATAAATGAATTAACCGCGGTCTTTTAATTACTATGCAAAAAAAGGGGTTATCGGTCATCATTTTCTTTTTAGTAGCATTTGGCGGCTATTATCTCTATAAAAAATACCGTGTAGCGCCGGATTTAAAAATTGAACAATTGCCCTTGGCACATACTGACGGCAGACTCGTTTCCCCGGATGCGTTTCTCGGTAAAAAAACGGCTTTATGTTTTGCTGCCAGTTGGTGCGGACCCTGTCGCCAAGAATTAAAGATGATGGCTGGTTTAAAAAACACCGTCCTGAAAGACCTGAATGTGGTGGTGATAAGTGATGAAGCACCTGCAGATATTGAACAATTTCGAAAAAACTATCCCGCTGAATTTGAATGGTTACATTTGAACGAACCATTCGCCAGCATTGGAATAAACAGCATACCGACCAGTTATTTGGTCAATCGTAAAGGAATAGTTGTGAAGCAAAAAGTGGGTACTATTGACTGGCAGGATCCGTCCACAGCCAATTACATGCTGGGGCTGATGGAATAAAAGGGAAGAAACACGTGAAAGACATTACAAAATTAAATCCAAAAGAATTTATCATTATCAAGGGGGCGCGGCAGCATAACCTGAAAAATATTGATGTGGCCATCCCGCGAAACAAAATGGTGGTCATTACAGGTCTGTCTGGCAGCGGCAAGTCTTCACTCGCCTTTGATACTTTATATGCAGAGGGACAGCGGCGTTATGTGGAAAGTCTCTCTTCCTATGCGCGACAGTTTTTGGGACGGCTGGAGAAACCCGATGTCGATTACATTAAAGGCATTTCGCCAGCTATTGCCATTGAACAAAAGGTCATTTCACGCAATCCACGCAGTACGGTGGGGACAATTACGGAGATTTACGATTACTTTAAATTATTGTTTGCCCGTGTGGGTAAGACCTATAGTCCTGTCAGCGGAAAGGTCGTTAAGCGGAACACGGTTTCGGATGTGGTCAATTATCTGATGGCCTTGCCAGAAGAAAGTAAAGTGCTGATTTTGTCCCGCTTATCTGAAAAAAAAGACCGCACCATGGAAAAACAGCTGGACTTGCTTGCCCAGCAGGGTTTTGCAAGAGCTGTGGTGAATGGAAAAATCAGCAGGATTCAGGAAATTGATGCCAAATCGCTGAAAAAGAAAGGGGAAGTTTTTTTATTAATTGACCGTCTGTTGACGCAGCCGGCAGAGGAAGATTTTGTCAATCGCGCTGGGGATAGCGTTCAGACTGCTTTTTATGAAGGCGAGGGTGCTTGCTGGATTTGGCAAGAACAGGAAGCAGGCGAGTATAGCAAACACCATTTCAGCAATCTCTTTGAGCTGGATGGGATGAGCTTTGAGGAGCCCGATGTGAATTTTTTTACATTCAATAACCCCATCGGTGCCTGCAAAACCTGCGAAGGCTTTGGAAGTGTGATTGGAATTGACCCCGACCTGGTGATTCCCAATAAAAGTCTCAGTGTATTTGAAAACGCCATCGCCTGCTGGAACGGCGAGGTCATGAGCGCGTATAAAAAACAATTATTAAAAAGTGCACATAAGTTTGATTTTCCTGTACATAAGCCCATAGCGGACTTGAGTAAAAAAGACTATGACCTGCTGTGGAGCGGTAATGCGCATTTTGAAGGACTGAATACGTTTTTCAAAATGCTAGAGAAGGAAACTTATAAAATTCAGTACCGTGTTATGCTGGCCCGCTATCGAGGTAAAACGGGTTGTCCGGATTGTCAGGGGACCCGTCTGCGAAAAGATGCCGGTTATGTAAAAGTGGGTGGCAAAAATATTCAGGAACTGGTTTTATCTCCGGTCGATCAGCTAATTCCTTTCTTTCAGAAACTCGTGCTAGATGAACATGATACGAAAGTGAGTCAGCGCTTATTAATTGAAATCCGCAATCGGTTGCAGTACCTATTTGATGTGGGTTTGGGGTATCTCACCTTGAACCGCGTCGCCAATACCCTGAGTGGCGGCGAGAGTCAGCGTATTAATCTGGCGACACAACTTGGCAGTACCTTGGTCGGAAGTCTTTATATTTTGGATGAGCCCAGTATCGGCTTGCATCCGCGGGACACAGATCGGCTTGTAAAAGTTTTACGTTCCTTGCAGCAGCAAGGTAATACCGTTATTATTGTAGAGCATGATGAAGAAATTATGCGGCAGTCGGATCAGCTGATTGATATCGGTCCAGAGGCTGGCACACAGGGGGGACACCTTGTTTTTCAGGGCAGTCACGCAGATCTTCTTCAGGGCAAGACCGGCTATACGGCCAAATACCTGACGAACAGAATGCGGATTGAAGTGCCTAAGAGCCGGCGTAAATGGAAAGAATTTATTGAAGTCCGACATCTTAGTGAGAATAATCTTAAGAATGTCAGCGTGAAATTTCCTTTGCAAACGCTTTGCTGTGTTACCGGTGTCAGTGGAAGTGGGAAATCAACGATCATCCGAAAAGGCCTCATTCCTTTCCTGCAACGTTATTTGGATGGTTATTTCGACAATGTCAGCGCTGATCATCTGATTGGTGGCAGCTTGAAACAAATTCGGCAGTTGGAGTTTGTGGATCAGAATCCGATTGGGAAATCTTCACGCAGTAATCCGGTCACCTACATTAAGGCCTTTGATGAGGTTCGTAATTTATTTTCCGATCAGGGACTCGCAAAGACCCGTGGCTATAAACCGGGATTTTTTAGTTTTAATGTCGAAGGCGGTCGTTGTGAAGTCTGCCAAGGAGAAGGTCAGATTACGGTGGAAATGCAGTTTATGGCGGATATTCTTTTGCCATGTGAAGCCTGTAAGGGAAAACGTTATAAATCCGAAACACTTGAAATTCTTTACAAGGGGAAAACGATTTCCGATATCCTCGATCTGACGGTGGATGATGCGGTTGATTTTTTCAACGGCGATTCGGATAACCGGACAGCGCAGCGTATTACGGAGAAATTACTGTCCTTACAAGCAGTGGGGCTGGGGTATGTGCAACTCGGACAAAGCAGTAGCACCCTGAGTGGTGGGGAAGCGCAGCGAATTAAACTGGCCAGTTTCCTGATCAATATGAACAGCATCACACCGACCTTATTTGTGTTTGATGAGCCTACCACCGGTTTGCATTTTCACGATGTGGCTAAATTACTAAAGTCCTTCGACGCCCTATTGCAACGCGGGCACAGTATTGTGGTGATTGAACATAATATGGATGTGATTAAGTGCGCTGACTGGCTTATAGACGTGGGACCGGAGGGCGGAGAAAAAGGTGGTCAGATTGTATTTGAAGGCACACCGGAAGAGATGGTGCGCGCCAAAAAAGGCTATACTTGGAAGTATCTGGCTGAAAAGTTGGGCAGTTAAGAGTGGAGTCGCGAGGCTGTCGATGATTTAACGCATTCCGAATCCTGATCAGATTCATTTTTTAGCAGGCAGGCGTTAGCCCTTGCATTAATTTTGCATAAATCATGAGGTATGGAATTTATTGATTACTATAAAATCCTGGAGGTGGACAAGACTGCCACTGAAGCGGATATTAAAAAAGCCTATCGAAAGTTGGCGCGTAAGTACCATCCCGATCTGAATCCTAATGAGGCAGCCGCTAAAAAAAAGTTTCAGCAAATCAACGAAGCCAATGAAGTGCTGAGTGATCTTGAAAAGCGAAAG